>JACQZI010000018.1 GCA_016207825.1 Planctomycetota bacterium
AATACCTAGAATGCCCCAATTGCCGTATCCAGATTAAGCCGACTCCGGGGATTCCCTGGTCGGGCGCGACATGCCCGGGTTGTAAAACTGTCATGGCGCATTTTATCCGTGAGGTGCAGAGTAAAAACGGTAATAATCAGCCAAATCCACCGGTTGCTTCAGGCACCCAGCCTGTATACTGGGGTCCTTTTGGGTTACTTGCACATAAATTTTATCATGGGGCTGGGAATCAGGCACAGGGACAGCCACAAGCCCTGCAACCAGCCAACCCACAAGTTACTCAGCAGACAACAGGTGGGATTGGCGCCGGTATTATTGTATCTTCACAGGGACATATTTTAACTAATTACCATTTGATTGCCGGACAGACGGATATAACTGTAACCATATTTACGCCTCGAGGTAATAATGCTTGCCCAGCTGTTATAATTGCAACAGATCCCCAAAATGATTTAGCTATCCTGCAGATTAAGCCAACTGCGCCGATGGAGTTTCCGGTAGCGCCATTAGGGAACTCTGATAATATTTCGGTGGGAGATACGGTTTTAGCCTTTGGCAATCCTTTTGGATTATCACAGACCGTAACCGATGGTATCATCAGCGCCAAAAGGAAAAACATAAACATAGAAGGGCATCAGTTGAATAATATGCTCCAGACGGATGCCCCGATTAACCAGGGAAATTCCGGCGGGCCTTTGGTTAACCTGCAAGGAGAAGTTATCGGGCTTAATACCGCCATTTATTCGCCGATGCAAACCCATACAGGCTTGGGTTTTGCGATACCTATTAACCAAGCAAAGCAATCCTTTGCAAAATATATAGACCTGAAATCGCCGCAGGCGGTCCAGGCGCAGTTGGTTGCCATGCGCTGGATAACATGCCCGAGAGCATTCCCGGTTGCCCAGGCCGGGCCTCAGGCAGGGCCCCAAGCTGGCCCTCAAGCCGGACCAGTAGCAGCAAATACCCCTAATGAGGATTCTCCTGCCTGGATGGGTGTAGAATTCCAAATACTCAATGACGTCCTGGCAGAACAGTTCAAGGTGCCTTTTGACCGTGGAATACTCGTTAACAAAGTTTTTCCTAATTCACCTGCAGCTGAAGCCGGATTGCAGGTTGGTGATGTCATTTACCGTGCCGACGGGACAAGGATAGCGGATGAAACAGTTATCCGTACCTTTTTGGCTGATAAGAAACCGGGCGATAGCGTAACCTTTGCCATCTTCCGTGAAGGCAATAAATTAACTATCAAGGTGAAACTTGCCGGTGGCTCGAACGGGCAACCAATGGGATTAATACCGCTGCCTCCGGATGGGTTATTGTTCGGTTCGGAAATAGAGGCCGGGACAGCCGATATCGTAACCCTGGGGTTAACCGTGGATAATATTACCCCGGAGGTTGCTTTTGCATTTGGATTGCCTGAAAACATGAAAGGAGTAGTGATTGCAGATGTCGAAGGAATAGCCTTATTGAAAGGGGTAGAAGAAGGTGATGTAATAAAAGGTGTTAATGGGGAACCTACACCTGACCTGCTTTCCTTTTTTAAGTGCTTAAAGAAAAGTGATTTGACTAAAGGAGTGACCATGAACCTATCACGCAATGGCAAACCGGTTGATATATTTCTAAAGGAAAATCCGGAAATTCTGACACCGGGAATATGAGTTACCCGGTAGTTGCTATTCCGAACCGATGCCCAGTGTTTACGTTATTATTTAACGAGTTTCTAACAAGCAAGAATTTAAATGACAACTTTAAGTAATGTAAACGGGAATGAAAAATGCGCCGGTTGTGCCCGGTCTGTCATGATGATTTCCGCCTTAGCTAATGTGGTCATGGCATTCGTAAAAGGATTTGTGGGGTTTATGACCGGTAGTAAAGTGCTATTAGCCGATGCCTTGCATTCAGGCGCTGATATTATTTGCGGCTTTTTTAGCATATTAAGTTCATGGACGAGCGGCAAGCAAAGCGACCAAAAACATCCTTATGGTTACGGCAAGATAGAATTTTTTGTCGGCATTGTCGTTGGCTTAGTTCTTATTTTTGCCGCGGCTAATATATTTATCCCATCATTTAAAGCCTTCTTTTTAACGCCACCTGTAACGGTTCATGCGCCGCCCTTCATCGCACTCTGGGTGGCACTTCTTTCAATTTATGCCAATATCGTAGTATCGCAGTTGACGCTTTGTGCGGCCAAGCGCGTAAACAGTCCCGCTCTGGATGCGATTTCCGCGGACAACCGCTCGGATGCGTATTCTTCCGTCCCCGTTGCTCTGGCAATTATGGGTGCGCAATTAGGGTTTCCACAGCTTGATTCGATTGGCGCAATTTTTGTCAGTATCATCATCCTCAAAATCGCCGTAACACTGGTTATAAAGAATTACCGGGGCTTAATGGATGCAGCGGCACAGCCTCAAGAGGTCCAAAATATCTCCAAGATTGTAAAGAGCCTGCCTGAAGTAAAAGATATCGGATACCTAAAAACCCGCCTTACCGGCAGGAATATCTGGGTCGATCTCCAAGTGTTGGTGGATGGCAAAAAGACAGTTTCTGAAGCGGATTTGATATGCACGAGAATCCGTTCGGCTTTAATACAGAAAATAAATACTATCGGCAACGTCCAGGTGACATTAAAGCCGGTTTGATGAGAGGCTATATATGAAAACAAATTCAGTAGTATGGGTCATGGTTTCGATTATCGCGGTCGGATTGATTTTACTGTGGCTCGTTTTATTCCGAAGCCTCTGGACAGATGAGCCGGCTAAAATAGGCAGCGTTAATTTATGGAATAATAGCAGTTGGTCAGGGCAGCCCGTGATTAACCCTACTCCTTTAAAACCAGATGCAGTGACCGGCCCGACCCCGCGGATTATTGCCTGGCAGACGGGAAATGTTATTAACAGTATCAGGCCGGCGGTAGTCGGTATAGCCGTGGGGAATACCGGACAGCCGCCCCCCTGGCAGCAAGGCTGGAAGGTGTTTACGCCTACCGGTAAGTGGAGTGTCGGCAGCGGCGCAATCGTCAGTCCCCAGGGATATATTATTACCAATTATCACGTTATTGCTTCGGGCGGACAGATTGCGGTTTCCGTATTCTCAAATGATACTTACCAGGAATATCCGGCACAGCTTATTGACGGCAATGCCAATAACGATTTAGCGCTTCTTAAGATTAGTTCCGCCCAGCCATTACCGTCTGTTCCGATAGGCAATTCGGATAAAGTGCAGACCGGCGACCAGGTCATTGCCATCGGTAATCCCTTTGGATTAAGCCAGACCGTGACCAAGGGTATCATCAGCGCCAAGCGGAAAAAACTAATGATTGGCAACCTTAATATGTATAACCTGCTTCAAACCGATGTCCCGATTAATCCGGGCAATAGCGGAGGTGTATTATGCAATTTAAAAGGCGAGGTCATCGGTGTTAATGTAGCGATTTATTCTCCGGTAGAATCGGTTTATACCGGTGTGAGTTTTGCCATACCCATTAATAAGGCAAAGATGCTTTATGGCAAGTATATGGATTTGACCACTCAACCGGTGAAATATCAGCTTCTGAGCGGCAAGTCGCCGGGATACGGGCAGCCTGCCGCCGTAGGTGTAAACAATCCTGTTCCGTTTAATGCGGCTAATCCGGAACGCATTCCGGCTAATCAGCAGCGGATTATGCCCTCACCGGGAGAAGGCATTGAAGAGCTTGCCTGGCTGGGTATTGACCTGGTGCCGGCAGCTGATGTTGGTTTGGGGGTAGAGGTAGATGAAATAGAAGGAATTTCACCTATGGAGGCAGGGCTGCAAGCCGGCGACATTATTCAAGGAATTAATGGGTCACCTATAGTTGATCTCTACGCCGTTAAGGAGATAATCAAAGAGATTCCTCTCAAAAAAGGACAGTCGGTTGTCATGCAAGTCTTTCGCCCGCGGACGACCCAGAATATATTTATCAATTTCCGCTTGCAGGACTGGGATATTAAGGGAAGATGAATCCCGATTATGATGAAGGAAGATATCAGTGCACAAGCAGACCAACTGTTTAAGCAGGGTTTATTCCATTATACCCAGAGTAAAACCTCGGAGGGGATAAAAATCGTTACCGACCTGTGGCAGAAGGCAATAGAACTCTACCGGCAGATTGGCGATCAGATTAAAGTAAAAGAGGTAGAATCATATTTTAATCGCCTTTCCCGAAACATCCTAAAGAAAGCATCCCCCGAATCATTTACTAAAAGGGCAAAAGAGAAGTCCAAGAAGTTATTTAACGATTGGTGGGTTTTCCTGAAAATAGGCTGTTTCGGGGTAGGCGGTCCCATGGCGGTTCTGGGATTATTACAGGAGGAATTGGTTAATCGTAAAAAGGTTCTGGATAATAAAGACTTCCTGGAAGGGACGGTCTTGGGTGATATCATTCCCGGTCCGGTAACTATGGACCTGGTTACATATACGGGCTTTAAACTGCGCAAGTGGACCGGAGCCATATTGGCAACCGTGGTTTTTATCCTGCCTTCTTTTTTTATAATGCTTATCTTAGCAAAATACTACGACATATATAATTCAATCCCCATGGTAAACAATATATTCAAGTGTTTAGGGGCAGCGGTAGTTGCAATCATAATTTCCGTCGGAATAAACCTGGGCAAAAGTGAGATTAAGGATTATTGGGGAACGGGTATTTTACTCTGGTCTTTTATCTCATTTGTATTCTTTAGGGTGGATATGATTATAGTAATATTTTTAGCCGGGTTAGTGGGTATCCTTGTTGAGTTTATCCCCCCCCCCCCCGCATTATCGACTGTTTCAGAAGGCATTATGGGGGAAGTAAAGGCATAGAATAATTATGTATACGTTACTTTTGCTTGGTTGGGTATTTCTGAAGGTTGGATTCTTCTGCTGGGGCGGAGGCATTGTAATCATCCCCTTGGCAGAAGAAGAAGTCGTTTTCAAATATGGCTGGTTGACTCCGACTGAATTCGTTGATGCAGTGACATTAGGCCAGGTATCGCCTGGGCCGGTGGTTATTTCCACCACTTTTATCGGCTATAAAGTTGCCGGTTTATTAGGCGCGATTGTTGCTACAGTAAGTGTAATATTGCCGGGTTTTATTCTGATGTGTTTGGCTACCCAGGCAGTAACCGCGTTCAGGAATAACCGTTACATGAGCGCCTTTTTCCATGGTGCCCGGGCAGCCGTTATCGCCATGATTTTCCAAGCAGCCTTAAGTATTGGTAACACTGCTCTGGTTGATGTCAAAGCGGTTTTTATCGCTGTAATCAGCTTGGTGTTGCTGACACGATATAAATTAAGCCCCATCTGGCTGATATTTGTGGTGCTAGGTATAGGAATTATAACTTAATTAAAAGAGCTTATGAGTAATATATGTCTCGAAGTTAAAACCTGTTCAACAAGGTTAATGATTTTTTCGGTAATAGCCAGCCTTGTTTTGAGTGTCATTAAAGGCGGAATTGGCATTCTCGGCAAAAGCGAGGCGCTGGTGGCAGACGGGTTATATTCATTTTACCAGGGTTTTATTTGTGCCCGGTCTCTTATAACCAAAAGAGATATAGAGCCGGATAAAGATAGTAACCGGTTCCCATTGCTGACTACCGGCCAGATATGGTTTGTAAGTAGCGTGGTAGGTTTGATTCTTATATTAGGCGTATTTGACGTATTTGTTTTTTCTATAATAAGATTAATTAAAGCCGCAAGCGGTTGGATAGTTGACCCAAGCCCGTATGCGTTTTATGTGGCGTCTTTTTCTAGTACTGTTAATTATATCTTTTCATGTTACAGCAATTGTGCGGTTCAGCAAACCGCGGTGAAAAATATAGCGGAGTTAAACCATAGCTTTCGGTTATCAGTCCTTATTTCTATGATTGCGCTGGTCGGTATCGGGTTAAGCCGCTGGGCATGGCTTGGCGGGGATGCCTTTGCCGCCATGGTCATTGTCGTATTGATTGTTAAACCGGTTTTTGGATTATTCCAGAAATACCAAGGCGATAGATTAAATACGACTTCTATGGGTACTAATATTACTTAGTGATGAGTTTATAATAAGGAGGGCTCTATATGTCATTAGTCAAGTGTGTACAATGCGGCCACGATATTTCGGACCGCGCTTTAACCTGCCCAAGATGCGGTGACCCAAGGCGCTTAGCCGGCAATCCTGAACCGCGTTTTGGCGGTAATATGGTTAAAGAACCGGTTATTACCTGCCCAAACGGTGCGGAGGATACTAAGCTTCATGAGGTATCATTAAAACATCAGGGGGCAGTAACGGAAACGCCTAATATTGCCAGGAGGATTCTCGCTGAAGAAACTGAGTATGTGGAGCACGAGGCAAAAACGGCGAAAATCTGGTGTTTGCTGGGGATTATTGGCGGTCTGGGTATCATTGGCGGTGCTATCTGGATAATGATTTATACCCGAAATGCTGTTATTGACCTGAGCTTTCTTACTAAGCTCTTGGGCAGGAATATAGATATAAAATATCTGGGTGAAATATTGTCAATTGGGTTATGGGGTGTGGCATTAGCAACCATAGTGCATGGTATCTGGTGGCTACGGCGGATGAATCGCCTTCAGCCGGTTATTGCGAGTCTCAGGAATATTCGGGATAAGATGCAGAAATAAAACCATATATGTAGCATACTAATTGCTAAAAGTGGTTGTTCTTTGACAAATAATTATTTTTTTTGTGACAGGGGGGAGCGTATATTGCCTAGGGAGAGTATAACTGTTGTAGAGGAGCGGGATAACTGTTGCGAGGGACGGAGATAACTGTTATAGGCTGGAAGTAAGTATATTGCCGGTATAGAGTATAACTGTTGTGGGCAGGGATGATGACTGTTGCAGGGATAGCTGGGAACTGTTGCAAGGCATGGTGGTAACTGTTATAAGCTGGGGGTAAGTATATTGCCGGTATAGACTATAGCCGTTGCAGGGTAGATGCGGTTATGTTGCAGGCGGGGTGTACGCCAGGAGGGGGTGGGGGGAGGTACCCCCTATCACCTTGAAACCGATTTATATTGATTTTTAGCGGGAATAATCGTGACTTTTTCATACGAAACTCAATATATTAAGAATTAATTCTGCATATATTCGAGATAGGCTAAAAACGTCACGATAAAACCGAACTATTATAGATGAATTTTAGAACAGCAAACATGGGTATATATGAAACAAGATAAAGGTATAATTGTTGCTTCTATATTATTAATACAGGAGGGAGCAAAGTAGCTAATCCCCTAATAATAGGAGTTGCAATATGAAATTTCAACTAATTATTATCCTGGTAATGGCGTTGATTGTAGTCCTTTTTACCTTCCAAAACCCGCATCCGGTTCCCATGCACTTTGTCGGCTGGGGAACCAGGGATTTCCCGGTAATAGGCGTAGTCTTGATTTCGGTCATTGCCGGAGTGATACTGTCTGTTTTATGGGGATTAATCAGCAATAGCAAGTTAAAAGAAGAGATTTTTAATTTAAAGAGGAAGTTACATAAGGTTCAAGCCCCACCGGTTAATCCGGAGGAAGAGGAACCGCCTGATTTCATGAAATAAACTATTAATAAATTACGAGCTTTTATAAGAAAGGAGCATCGAGGATTATGAAAGATAAAAACCCAGGATTGGCGGGAGTATTTTCGTTCTTTATTCCCGGTTTAGGACAGATTTATAACGGCGAATTCGGCAAGGCCATCGGTTTTATTATAGCTTCAATCATCGGTGGATTGCTGACGCCTATTTTTATCGGCTTCCTGATCATTCTGCCGGCTTGGGCGTGGGGCGTGGTAGACGCTTATTACTCAGCCGAGAAGATTAATGAAGGCGAAATTGTTGCGGATTAGGATATATTGATGCCTTTCTGCACTTCCGGCAGGCGGATTTACTATTCCCGTTATTACGCCCGTTACACTAAGGAGTGGTTGGTGCAGGAATGCTTCCGGTTAAATAATGACGTTTTACGATTTCTATGAATATTACAGCTATAGAAGAAAAACCAGTGATGTTTCTGGGTAATGTAAGTGTCGGTAAAACCACTCTTTTTAACCTGCTGTGCAAAAAAACAGCCTGTGTAAGTAATTATCCCGGAACACTGGTGGAAATCGGGCGCGGGTATTTTTCAGAAAACGGGAAAAACATAATGTTAATTGACACGCCGGGGATTAACAATATCAATCCTGAGTCTGAAGAGGAGATTATATCGCGCAACCTTTTGCTTTTGGAACAACCCCAATCTATAGCCCTGATAGGCGACGGTAAGAATTTACGCCGCACTTTGCTGTTGGCTTTGCAATTAAGCGAATACCGGCTACCCATTTTGCTTAACCTGAATATGATGGATGAAATAGCCCAGCGGGGGATACAAATCAATAAGGAGCTATTATCTTCAATGTTAGGGGTCGATGTTACCTCGACTACCGCGACCAAAGAAGACGGCGTTTTTGCGTTCCGCAGAAAATTGCTCAACGCCAGGGTGCCGCATTTGTTGGTTAAGTATAATAGCGAGATAGAATCAGCGCTGGAGCGGATTTCCGGGGTTTTAGCTGATTCGTTCCATTCCATTCCGGCAGATGTGAAAAAATCATTGAGAGCAATCGGCACATTATTGCTCAGCGGTGATAACGGCATATTAAATTATATCCGTGAGAAATGGGGGCATGAAGTATCGGAACAGGTTAGCTTAATTATTAAAAATACCCAAAAAGTGTTTACCAGGCCGTTAAACCTGATTATATCCGAAACGCGATTGCGGATGGTTGACGAAATAGCCCAAAAAACCCAGGTGGTTTCTACGCCCCGTAAAACATTCTGGTCGGAACGTATCGGGGAATGGACGCGGCAGGTGCATACCGGCATCCCTATTGCAGTGGGAATGTTGTTTCTCATGTATCTTTTCGTGGGGTGTTTTGGCGCACAATTACTTGTCGGATTGGTTGAAGGGGAATTATTCGGACATATTATCATTCCTTTCCTGCAAAAGATAGTTTACGGATTACCGTTATTTGTACAGGATGCTTTTATCGGAAAATTCGGGTTAATTAGTATGGGATTAACGGCTCTTATAGGGATTGTCGTTCCTGTTTTGGCGACGTTTTTCTTTGCCTTCGGGATACTGGAAGACCTCGGTTATATCCCGCGCCTTTCCATATTGCTCGACAGGATTCTTAAGAAAATCGGCCTGCACGGAAAAGGCATTATTCCTTTTATTCTGGGTATTAACTGCGTTACCACAGGGATTCTTACTACGCGCATCCTGGAAACTAAAAAGGAAAAATTTATTGCGACTCTTTTGATAGTGGGGTTGCCCTGTGCGCCTCTTTTTGCCGTAATGCTGGCTATATTCGCGTCGGTTTCATTCTGGGTGCCGTTCGTTGTTTTCTGGATTATTATTGGATTGAAAATTATAACCGGTATTATTGCTGATAAGGTTATTAAGGGAGAGCAATCTGATTTTATCATGGAAATTCCGCCGATTAGATTGCCTGATTTCAAGAAAGTATTAATTAAAAGCTTCAGCAGAACCAAGGATTTTGTCATTGAAGCTTTTCCTTATTTCATCATGGCTGTTTTTATTGCATTCCTTCTGGATTCGATTGGGCTACTTGCATTAATTGAGCACCTTGGTGCGCCGGTAGTCAGGGACATTCTGGGTTTGCCGGCACAGGCAACCGAGATGTTTATTATGTCGGTAATGAGGCGTGAGGCTGGCGCGGCAATGCTGAAGCATCTTTTTGACAGCGGGGGAGTCGGGACGATCCAGCTAATCGTCTGTATATTAGTAATGACTTTTTTAATCCCATGCCTTAACACCTTGCTGGTAATTGCCAAGCAATATGGGGTTAAAACGTGCTTGATTATCCTGGGCATTATGGTCCCTTATGCCATTTTGGTGGGAGCAGCCGTGAACTGGGGATCCCGGCTTATGGGAATACATTAACCCGTTAGAAAGGAGAATGTTATGACGACGCGTGATGCGGATGAGGCCTTGGAAAGAATATGGACTTATGGTGAAGAATGCGAGCACCGTTTAAGCGTGATAAAGAAAAAGGCACACGCGACCATTACCCCCTCAGTCTTAAATCAGCTGGAAGAGGAGAACTTGATTGCCTACAGCGGTGATGATGTCTTGTTGACCCGCGATGGCAAGCGCTATGCCGCAGGAATTATCAGGCGCCACCGTTTAGCGGAAAGGATGCTTGTGGATATATTAAATATGGATATTGACGTAATTGAACCGCGGGCTTGCGAATTTGAGCATGTGATTATTGATGAAGTGGTTGATAGCATTTGCACCTTGTTAGGTCACCCGAAGGAGTGCCCCCATGGATTACCTATACCCGAAGGAAAATGCTGCCATGAAACCAGAAATACGGTGAAAAACAGCATTATGCCGTTAGACAAACTGGATATCGGAGAGAAGGCTAAAATCGCCTATATTTCCACCAACAGAAATCACGGCAGGCTGTCTAAATTAATATCTTTTGGTGTTACGCCTGGAAGGAGAGTGCAGGTTAACCAGAAATTCCCGAGCTTTGTAATAAAATGCGACCAAAGCGAGCTCTCGATGGAAAAGGAGTTTGCAAAAGAAATATTCGTATGGAGGGAGAATTATGAATGAGATTAAAAACATCCCGTTGAAAGATCATGTTATGGATGCCAAAGGGAAAATCATTTACGCCTTGATATTATTCGGCATAGTAATTTGGGGCGTGGCTGTTTTACTGGGTTGTGAACCTGAACAAAAACTGGCGGTTAATGCAGGTTATTTCCCTGACATTGTCCATGCCCAAGCTCTAATTGGCAGGGCAAACGGGTCTTTTTCAGGTGCCTTGTCTTCACAGTGCATTATTGATTGGAAGGTGTTCAATGCCGGCCCTTCAGCCATAGAAGCGCTTTTTGCCGGTGAGATAGATATTGCTTATATCGGGCCTAACCCGGCAATTAACGGGTTTATCAAATCCAAAGGCAGGTCGTTAAAAATTATCGCCGGTGCATCCAGCGGTGGCGCTGGACTTGTTGTGCGTAAAGATTCCGGTATCACTAAGATAGAAGATTTTCATAATAAGAAAATAGCGACACCCCAATTAGGCAATACCCAGGATGTGGCATGCAGGTATTGGTTCCAGAAGCAAGGTTTATTGTCGAAGGAAAAGGGCGGTGACCTCCAGGTTATCCCGATAGCCAATCCGGACCAGTTAAGCTTGATGGTGAAGAAGGAAATCGATGCTGCCTGGACGAAAGAGCCATGGGTTGCCAGGTTGATAAAGGAGGCAAATGGGCGGTTATACATGGATGAAAGGGATATCTGGGAAAACGGCGAATTTGTTACCGCCCATGTCATTGTCAGCACTAAATTCCTGGAAGCACACCGGGATTTAGTCAAAGAGTGGGTTAGGGTGCATGTCGACTTAACAGATTGGATTAATAAAAACAATCAAGAAGCCAAGAAAATTATTAATGCCGAAATTAAAAAGCTTACCGGTCATCCATTAGCCGAAGGTGTTTTGGATGACGCCTTTACCCGCGTTAAGATAACACACGACCCGATTAGTAAATCCTTGCTAAAATCCGCCGCCTGGGCATATGAAATCGGTTTCCTTGGTAAAGAACAGCCGGCGCTCGATGGTATTTACGATTTGTCCATACTTGATGAAGTCCTTAAAGAAAGGCAGAATTAGAAATGAGTTTGATACGTTTGGAAAACGTGACCAAGGGGTATCAATCCGAGAGTAACGGCTTGATTATTGCCTTGAAAGATATCAACCTGGAGATTGAAGCAGGTGAATTCATCTGTGTAGTTGGCCCCTCCGGTTGTGGAAAATCGACCATCCTTAATATGATTGCAGGGTTTGATTATCCGACCGAAGGCAGGATTTGTTTCAATGATGACCTTATCACCGGGCCGGGCCCGGAACGGATTATGGTTTTCCAGGAACATGCTTTGATGCCCTGGCTTAATATCAGGCGTAATATTGAATTCGGTTTGACCATGAACGGTAAAACCCAGGATGAGCGCAATAAAATTGTTGATGATTTGCTGAAGATTACCCACTTAGAAAGGTTTGCCAATTCATGGGTGCATGAATTATCAGGCGGGATGAAGCAAAAAACCGCTTTAGCGCGCGCCCTGGCGCCGAACCCGAAAATATTGCTGATGGATGAGCCGTTTGCAGCTCTGGATGCGCAAACCCGGCGCATGATGCAGGATGAATTATTGAATATGTGGTCACTGGCTAATAAAACCATTCTTTTCATTACGCATAATGTGAATGAAGCCGTGACGCTGGCAGACCGGGTGGTCGTTTTGACCAAGCGTCCCGGAAGGATAAAGAAAATTATTCCGGTTCGCCTTATGCGTCCCCGTGACCGGACGGGTTTTGATTTTAATACAATCCGACAGGAAGTTTACGGAGAATTGGAAGTGGAAGTGACACAGGCATATGCAAATGCTTTGTCGTAAATAAATAACTTTATGAAAAAGAATAACCATAAGTCGTTGTTCCTGAAAATAGGATTTCTGGCTCTGGTCATGGTAATATGGGAAGCATTGTCCCTGATGCATATTTGGGATGATTTTATTTTCCCATCGCCTGTTAACGTTATCAAAGACCTTGTTGCCGGAATAGGAGAAGGGACTTATATTACGGCTATTTTAATAAGTATGAAACGTATTGCCATCGGGTTTGGTTTGGCTATGGCGGGTGGTGTTGGTTTGGGCTTATTATTAGGAAGGTCTAAATTAGCTGAAGATACTATCGGAACTCTTGTTCTGGGTTTGCAAACATTGCCGAGTATTTGTTGGTTGCCGCTGGCTTTGCTTTGGTTTGGTTTGAATGAAAAGGCGATAATTTTTATCATTATTATCGGTTCGATGCTTTCCATAAGCATTGCGACCATGTCCGGGATTAAAAATATACATCCTCTGTATCTCAGGGCGGCCCAAACATTCGGTGCTAAAGGATATAAATTGTATTCTAAAGTTATCATTCCTGCGTCAATTCCATCCATTATTACCGGATTGAAGCAGGGATGGTCATTTGCCTGGCGTTCATTAATGGCTGGGGAATTGCTTTATATCAGCCTGGGGCTGGGACATATCCTGATGATGGGCAGGGAATTAAATGATATCAACCAGGTCGTCTCGGCAATGCTTATCATTATGTTGATTGCCATGGTGATTGACCGGTTAATCTTTAGCCGTCTTGAAACCATGGTTTATAAAAGATGGGGTTTAGCAAATTAGCCGGGAAACTTGCGTGTTGATTAACTTATTTTGAACGTAAGGAGATAAATAAGAATGCAAAAGCAAACAATAGAAACGCTGGATAAAATTAACCCGATCTGGCTGTTAAGGCAGATAAGCGTGGACAATTTGGTTAGAGGGATTAATTGGATTGGGAGAATTCTTATCCCGATTAAGAAGTGTGCCGTTTCGGTATCAGGTAATATCAAGGAAAGTATTGCGGAAGCAGCAGAAGAAATGGAGAACCCGAAATCAAAGGGTAAAAAGATTACGATATCTAATAAAACGGATAGTGAAAAAAATGCAGAGTAAGGAAAAATGTAGCGTGTGTTCCAATAAATACTTGTGGGTAGGGCTCGGCAATAGTATTGTCCTGGTGGTTTTGAAAGGCACTGTTGGTTTATTAAGCAATAGCCGTGCATTGATTATGAGTGCCTTTTATTCTATCCATGATGTTATCGCTGCCATTACCATTATTACCGGGTTAAAGATAGCCAATGCACCTAAAGATGAAGAGCATCCTTATGGCCATGGTAAGGTGGAAGATATTATCTCGGTATTTACCAGTCTTCTGATCATGGGCGGTGTTATTTTCCTTTTGATTGATATCATCAGGATTGTTTATGCCGGAGAACATTCTACTCCTCATTGGGCGGTTTTCGGCACGGCGCTTATTGCCGTTTTTGCCAATGAAATTATCCACCGGTATAATATCTGTGCTTTTAAACGGTTGAACAGCCCTGCGGTTTTAACCGGCGCCAAGCACCACCGGGCGGATGCTATCTCGTCCCTCGCCGTTGTTATTGCGGTTTTGGGCGGTAAATTGGGATTCCATTTCTTGGATTCTGTTGTAGCTATATTCGAAGCAGGGCACCTAATAATCTTGAGCGGTGAAATACTTTACCATTCAAGCGCAGAGTTAATGGATCGTTCTCTGGACCAAAAGATAATTTCTGTCATACGACGGGTTGTTTCCGGTATTGTCGGCGAGGATACAATTAAAAATATAAAGACCAGGCAAATTGGGCGGCTTTGGTGGATTGATTTATCCCTTGCTTTGCCTGATAATATTACCATTACCGAGGCAGATAATATTAAGCATGAAATCGAATATACTCTCAAAAGGGATGTTAAGCATTTAGAACACGTTAATGTAATATATGAGTAAATCAAATATAAAAGAACGTTGCATCAGATGCGAACAGAAAGTGCCCTGGGTAATTCTTTCTATTAACCTTGGCGTATTCCTGATAGAAGGGGTTTTTGCCCTTATCAGCAATTGCCGTTCGCTCACGGCTGATGCCATTGAGTCTTTTGCGACTTTGATTATTGCCTTAATCGTTCTGTATAGCCTTAAAATTTCAAAGAAAGAAAATGATGAGAAACATCCTTACGGGTATGGTAAAATAGAATTTCTCGCTTCAGGTGTAATATATTCATTGCTATTAATGGGGATATCGGTGTTTATTTATGCCTCAATCAAGGAAATGATAACACCCGGCTTTATGGAGCCGCCTTGTCTTATTGCGGTTTTCCCTGTCTTGATTGCTATTGCGGGTAATTATATTGTATTCAAATATTGCCGTTGCGCAGGGGAGAAACTTCATAGTCCGGTTATTTTAGCTAATTCCATGATTAATAAAACGGATATAATGACTTCTTGCCTGGTTCTCGTGGCGGTTATCGGGTCTAACCTCGGATGGGTTAGCCTGGACCATATTATTGCCGTTATCATCAGCCTTCTGATTGTCAAGACGGCCGTTGAGGGGATGATTAAATCCGCAAGAGGGCTAATAGATTATTCTCCCAAAGAAGCCATTTTACAAATAAGGGATATAATCAATCGGGTTCCGGGAGTAAAGGAAATTAAGGATATAAAAACGAGATTAGTCGGCAGAAAGATTTGGGTTGATTTGGATCTGGGTGTCCCCGGAAATTGTATCTTGGGCGAGGGGTTGAAGATTAGCGAAAAACTGAAATATATGTTAAAAGAGAAGATGAGTAACATTGTAGATGTTACGATACGTCTGTCTCCGGTAACGGAGGAATAACCAATGTATTGGAATGATGAGCTTAAAAACGAGGGTAAAATGTCGTCTGCGGTACTTAGTAATGCAGGAGGTGCCCTGTCGGATGAGGATTGCTTTGCCGAAAAGTCGAAAGGTTGGATTTATGTGCTGGCATTTGTCATTATCGGAGTTCTGCTTTTCGGGATAATTAACCTTTTTAATAATCCTACTTGTCCGATAGCGCAACTTAATACCATGGCACAGCCGGTCGCGTTGAATCCCTGCCCATATTGTACCGGGGGACTGCTTGATAGTCAAGGGCGGTGTAATATCCCGGACTGCAAGATTTTTAGCCCTAATTGGGGACAGGCATCAAACACTATTACTTCAGCTCCGGTTCCCAAGGTAGTGCCTAAACCGGTTTTGATTAAACAGGTGGCAATGGAAGTGGCCCCATCCGCTGTCGGTCAAGGGGTGGTGGTTCATTCGGTCTATGGCGGGAGCTGGGCTCAAAAGGCGGGGCTTGAGCCGTATGACCTTATTATTAATTTTAACGGGCAGAAAGTAAAAGACATCGAACAGTTTCAGGCTTTGGTCGCCAAGGCAAAAGCTGAATCAGCGGTTAAAATTGCGTTCGTGCGTGATAATAAAAAATATGAATCAAATATTACCATTGGAGAAGGAGAAATGGAAGGAGCAATCAAACCGGTTGTTCCCCTTAAAGTGCAATAAATAATGTTAGGAAGTAAAATTATGCAAAACACCCAATTAAAAACACAAGCAAAACCGGAAAAAGATACGTCCCCTAAAGTTATAGAATTACTGAAGCGTATAAAATCATTCCAGGGCGAAGAGCTTGCCGATATTCAGGTTTCCGGTAAAGTTTCTAAGTTGGAACAGACCGATTCCGGGCATAGATATTTTATGCTTGGTGAGGGAAAAGAGCAAATTAAGTGTGTCCTTTTTGCGGATAAGGCGCGGAATCTTAATCTAAAGATGAAAAACGGATGGCAGATGTCCGTTTCCGGCAGTGTGGTGATAGATAAAAAAGCCAACAGCGGCCAAATCATTGCGGATAACGTCGAGATTATCGGGATGAGCGGTATGCAAATGGCGATAACGCAGCTTAAAGACCGTCTCCATGAAGAAAAACCATTGGAATCATCGCATGAAACGCCCATAACGCCGGTGCCCAAAGCGCAGGCAAGCGGCGGCGTTCCGCTTCCGGTTAGCGCGCCTGGGATTAATAAAAACAGGACTCAGGAAGAAGAGGATGATGCCGTCCGTGATGAGAAACTAGGGGTTGCCCGTTTGTCCATCATATCCAATACCGTTCTTATTATCGGAAAATTAGCCGTAGGTCTTTTCACCGGTTCGGTTAGTGTTGTGTCCGAAGGCATCCATTCCGGCATGGATTTATTGGCTGCGATTATCGCCTATTTCTCGGTTCGCGCCGCCGCCGTGCCACCGGATAAGGAGCACAAATTCGGGCATGGCAAGATAGAAAATATCTCCGGTTATATTGAAGCCACTTTGATATTCTTTGCCAGTGCTTTGATTATCCATGAGGCTATTGATAAATTAATCAATGGGACACCTGTCGAATTCCTTGGTTTGGGTATTTTTATTATGGGAGTATCCATCGTATTAAACTGGATTGTCTCTAAGAAACTTATGGCTGTTGCAAAGAAATATCATTCCGCAGCATTGGAGGCCGATGCTATGCATCTTACCACGGATATATATACTTCATTAGGTGTATTGGTCGGATTGGTGTTAGTGCAATTAACCGGCGTAGAGATTATTGACCCGATCGTCGCCATACTGGTCGCTTTGTTAATCGTCCATGCGGCTTATGAACTGACCAAGCGGTCTTTGCGCGATTTGTGCGATGCCAGGCTGACCGACCAGGAAGAAGCTGTAATCAGGGGTGTTTTAGATGAACATCGCGAGCAATATGTAGATTATCACCAATTGCGCACCAGAAGAGCCGGAAATACCTGCTTTATTGATTTACATGTGGTTGTGAAAAAGGAAAGTTATATTGATGAAGGGCATAAACTAAGCAAGCACTTGGAACGTGATTTGGCAGAGGCATTCCCCAGCACCGAAATATTAATTCAGGTGGAGCCCTGTGATGAAAAGTGCACGCTCTGCCCGAAGAAAAAAGATTGCCAACCCGGCTAAAAATCGGCAGGGAATTTTCGGAAAATACCGGTGTGATTAAATACTTGATTACACGGAAGGAATATGTATAATCTCTCGTGAGCATTATTGGTGTATGCTTATGAGAAAGGCTATGTTATGAAAATAGCGGTTCCTTCTGATGATACCCAGAATATTTCTGCTCACTTTGGCCGGTGTACTTATTTTATAATCTATACGGTTAGGGATAAAAAAGTTATAGAACGAGAGGTGAGGAACAATAACTATTGCCCCCATCGCATGGGTGTTTGCCCTAAAATGGTGAAAAGCAAGAAGGATAAATTCGTGGAGAAAGTAAGGGCATCGGCTGTTGGCGGAATTCGGGATTGCAACCTGTTAATCGGCCGATTTATAAATCCAACATTGAAAAGCACGCTCAAGAAGTATAATATTGATTATCGGGTCGTTGATGAAAAGGAAGGCGATAAAACCGTAGAAAAATATTTATCCGGGGCTTTAACCGATAGGTCAGCTGATTTTTCGTGTGAGCATCCGCAATGCCAGTGTAATTGCCTGGGAGAATTCATTGCTGATAATTAATCCTGCTGATAATCATGTCTAAGATTTTTGGCAAATGGAAAGACTTTTTCAAAGATTACATTTCCACCGACAAAAAGGGAGGTGGCTCCTCTTTGATTAGCCATGTAATAAAAAGCCTGAGGCAAAAAAAGAGGCATAATAAGGATACGCAAAGCTTGGCGTTAGGCGTCCTTATCGCTTCCGGCGCGGCGACGGCACGTGCTCTTTATGCTAAGCCAAGTGTTAAATCTACATTTGAGTCCACCGTGGATAAATTATTTACCGGCAGGTGGGAAGAATATAAATCTTTGGGGACGGTTAAACGCTATGCCGATTTGATTGCTGAACTGTTAAAATCCAACAATGTTGTTCCTGAAAGGTTGGCTGTGGATGGCTTGCCCGGAAGCGGCAAAAGCACATTGGCGCGTGCGCTTGCCGAAAGACTCGATTTCCAATGGAAATCCTTGGATGGCATGAACCTGAATAAACCCATCGATTTCAGCGAAAGCAAAGCGGTTTATGAGCACCACCGGTTGTTAAGAACCCATGAACCGGATAATTTCGACGCCATTATATATATTGACGAGCCGGTCGAAATGGCTAAAGCCAGGGTGGTAAAAAGAAAAAGAATGGCGATTGTCGTGGATATCTGGGATTTTGATAAATTAAAACAGATAGGCGATAAAGCCTTTGCGATTTGCAATGGGGCGGTTCATGCCATCCCAAATAGTAATATCAAGATCAAAATAAAACCCCGCGGCGGTTTTGGAGCATATGAGAATATCGCCTCCGAATTATTTATCTTGGGAATTAATTCGGAAGGTTTATCTAAGGAGCAATTATTGTTTTTATCCATAGATGGCAAGGCAAGGCAGGGGCTTAATGCTTATATTAACACCAGCGCATATAATCAAGAGTTGCTTGCTGGGTTGACGGCAGGGCTTCGTGAATTATTCCAACCGGGAAAAGATGATTAGCCGCTTGCGTTTTTGCTAATTCTGTTTTAAGAATTTAGCGAATCCTTCGGTTTGGAGAAAAGTTAATTTCTCTCCGTCGCTGGTTATGATAAAAACCTCCGCGTCTGGGATTGATTTTGCCAATTTCAATCCTTCTTCAGGCCCCAAAACGCATATCATGGTTGCCAGGGCGTCGGCGGCGGTTCCATCCGATGCGATAACCGTTACGCTCGCCAACTTTTCCTCTACCGGCCATCCGTTTCGTGGATCGATGATATGGGAATATTTCTTTCCCTGGACCGTGTAGAATCTCATATAATGCCCCGAAGTTGCGACAGCTTTATCAGTGATTCCTATATACTTCAGGTTTTCTTCAGGTTTTAAAGGGTTTCTTATGCCTATCAGCCAATCAGCACCTTTTTCCGGGTTATTACCGAGCGCATATAAATCGCCTCCGGCGACAATTAGTCCGTTGGAAACACCTTCGGATTTCAATACCTTGATAGCTTCTCCCACGATGTACCCTTTGGCAATTCCTCCGATATCAATGCTCATTCCCTGTTTGGAAAACCCAACCTCAAGGGATTTGGGGTCGAGAATAATATTACCATAGCCGGTAAGATTTATCGTTGCTTTTAGTTCGTCTGATGATGGCAGGGCGTTTTTGTTTTCCGCTTCGCGCCACAGTCTTAAAATCGGTTCAACCGTAATATCAAAAGCGCCGCGCGAAATATTCCCGAATCCAACAGATTTATTTATTATATCGAAAGTTATCGGATTAACTTTGGATTTTTGGGGGGAGGATTGGTTCAAACGTGCAATATCGCTGTTGTTATTGTGTTTGTTTAAAAGCACTTCTAATTCTGATATTTTTTGGAAAGCCGCGTTCGTTACCTTAGCAGCTTTATTTTCATCCTCGGCAAACACCGTAATAGAAATTTGTGTGCTTAATAAAAGCCTGTCTTTTTGATATTTAATCTTTTCAGCTTTTGAGCACCCGAAAGCAACTATTAAAAACAGACAGAAAAAAACAGAGTGTTTAGACAGCATATATAGTTATTATCGCGTTGGTATTTGTTTGTTTTATAGCATAATTAAATTGATGCGTCAAGACCTTTAATGTTTTTCAGGAGTTTTGATCTAGACTAAATGATAATGAAAATCTAAGATAATGAGGCTAAGTATATTCCGATGAACAAAACATTGACAGATAAGCCATGAAATGATAAATCAGATAGGCGTATTTAAGGCGGTGTAGCCAAGTGGTAAGGCGGAGGTCTGCAAAACCTCTATTCACCGGTTCGAATCCGGTCGCCGCCTTACTTTTTAAATTCTAAACAGAAACAGTTAATTAGTTTTAATCTATGCTTTAATCGCTTCTGCTAACCGGTCGATATCGAATTTGGTATTGACCTCAGTCGCGCAGAAAAGAATCGAACCTTTAAGTTCCGGATAGAACCTGCCTAAATCTAGCCCTCCGATAATGCCTTGTTTTATAAGCTTCTTATTAAGTTCGGCCGGTTTTATCGGGCATTTCATGGCGAACTCGTTAAAGAAAGGGCCTTCAAAGACCGGTTTATATCCTTTTTCCGTGCCTATTTTTTCCGCGGCGTAATGGGCTTTATGGGCACAGAGAGTGGCTACGTCCTTGATTCCTTTTTTGCCGACGCTGGCCAGATATATTCCGGCGCGCAACGCCAGGAGCGCTTCGTTGGAGCAGATATTGGAAGTGGCTTTTTCCCTTCTTATGTGCTGCTCGCGGGTGGAAAGGGTCAGGACGAATCCGCGTTTGCCGTCGTGGTCTTTGGTTTCCCCGACCAGTCTGCCGGGCATCTTGCGGACGTATTTCATCTTGGCGGCGAAGATTCCCAAAAACGGCCCGCCGAAATACATTTCGTTTCCCAAAGACTGGCCTTCTCCGACGACGATATCCGCATCGTATTCGCCGGGGGCTTTGAGGATTCCCAAAGAAATCGGTTTGACAATGGCGACAAGGAGTGCGTTGTTTTTATGGGCGAGTGCGGAAATTTCCTCGCATTCTTCGATGATGCCGAAGAAGTTCGGGCTCTGGATTGCCACGCAGGAAGTATCCGGGGTAATTGCTTCTTCCAGGGCGGCTAAATCCGTCTGGCCGTTTTTGCCGTAGCCGACCTCGACGATTTGCGAATCAATATCCTTGAGATAGGTTTTAAGGACTTCACGGTATTCAGGGTGAACGGTATTTGAGATAACCACCTTCTTTTTATTGGTGGAGGATAAAGACATCAGAATCGCTTCCGCCAGTCCGGTTGAGGCGTCGTAGACGGAAGCGTTTGCCACTTCCATTCCGGTCAGCTCGCAAATCATGGTCTGGTATTCGAAGAAGGCGGTTAGGTTTCCCTGGCTGGCTTCCGGCTGGTAAGGCGTATAAGAGGTGTAGAATTCGCTCCGGCCGGCCAGATGGTTGACAACCGCCGGGATAAAATGATTATAACAGCCCGCGCCGAGGAAGGAGATATATTTATCCGCCCCAATGTTTTTATCCGCGAGGGTTTTCATATGGCGGGTGAGTTCAAGCTCGGACATTGCCGGAGGGAGATTGAGGAGTTTTTTCAGGCGCAAATCCGCCGGGATGGATTGGAACAAATCGCCGATTGATTTAACACCGATAGCCTGGAGCATTTCGTTGATTTCGTCCTGTGAATGCGGGATGTATGGCATAAGTTGCTCTTTCAATTAATTATTATTATGTTATGCTATTAAAATAATACGAAAACGAGGCGGGGTCAAGGAAATAATATTATAAGCTGATTAAGCCTAAATGATGCCATCCAAATCGCTTTTAATTTTTAGGCCGGGGAATATAAGCTTTCCGGGTACGGGGAATAAGCCTTTTGTGACCGGGATTACAAACTTTGCAGACGGGAATTAATCCCGGCAAAGGGGCGGGAATAAGCTCTTTAATAGATGGGTTTGCCTGATTTGGGAGAGGGAATAATCTCCGCCCCCTACCAGATAGGTATAGGGATACCCCCCTACCCACCTCCCCTATACCCCCTACCCGACCCCTATCCGGATTACCCCGAACACGAAAAGGGAGCATATAGATTTTCTATCCGAAGGGAATAAAATAGCTTGAACGCCCCGAAGCCAGTATCACCACCCTCTCTACCCACCTACCCTATAACCCCCTCCTACCCCCTATCCGGACCGGTCAAAGTATTTGAATAGGGGGGTACGACGAGAGAGTATAAAAGTAGGTGTTAAGTTCAGAGTTTAATTCCGGAGATGCTCTCCCTCTTTATTTGTTCTCTTCGGGTGGCTTGGGTTGGTCATCTTTTGGCGGTTCGGGAGGTTTGGCTTTAAAATCTTCAGGCTTTTTCATCAGGTTTTCCGCATAGTGCTTGCTTAAAAGATATATCGTTTCCGAATCACTTTTCTTAACATAATATGCCTGGTCATCTTTCTTGTTACCGATTAGCAGGGTTTGCTTAGTGCCGTCTTTAAGGGCGCCAGTTATCTGGAACTGGGGGCTTACCAATCCGGTTGCAGACAGGTCGGTTTCCGCCGTGGCGACATTCGCCCTGAGATTGGAAAAGGTATTAATGATGAAGTTGACCGTATCGTTCTGGGCGGTAATCGGTTCACTCTGAACTGGCTCCAATAATATCCAATTGCCTGTTTCCGTTTTGCTGATAACCAGTTCAGTATCTAAATACTTTATGGTTAGTTCTGTTACATTTGCCGTTTCGAATTTGGCGAGTGTTTTATCTATAAAATCTTCTAATCTCTTTGCCAGTTTTTCGATAATCGCCTTACGCACGATGACGGAGAAGTTCGAGGATGATAGTTTGGCATAGTAATCTCCGGAAGGAGCGGGACTGCCGACCAGAAGCGTTTCAGCGGAATTATCTTTCTTCTGCACAATAACCATTCGTTGGGGCGGTTCCAGTCCGTAGGCGGCGAGCGCGGTGACAGGGGCAACAGATTCCAATTCCAGGTTTGAAATGACCTGGGTTATTTCATTTGCCGCGTTTTTATCGCAGGGGAAAGTTTTGGGGGCGATAACCGACCAGTCGCCGCTTTCCGCCTGTTTCAGGGTGATGGCGCTGTTATCCGCATGAGATTTAAGGGTTATTTTGGCAATATCCTTTTGCTCGCATTTAACGAGGGAGAGTTCCAGCCATGTTTTGTCATCAACCGCAATCAACCTTGAGATGTTTTCATCTACGGTGAGGACTTCATCGGCGTTATGGGGCCTGATATACGTGCTCTGGTAATCCGTCCCGTTTTTGCCGATATAAATATCCGCGAGTGTATTATTGCTTTTATCTAATATTTTCAATAACTTTCCCTGTGCGGCGTCAACCTGGAAGAGGCTGTGCTTTTCCGGGTTCTTGGAGACGGCATCTGAGCGCTTGAGATTTTTAGTTTTATCAAGCAGTTCCTGCACCTTAGCTTCTTTGACGGGGTAATTGAAGGAGGAAGCCGCCAGCCATTTTCCTTCATTCCTTAACAGGGAAATTTGTTTGCCGCCCTGGGATAATTCAATCCGCATTGCCTCACCCGGCGCAAAGTTCGTAATCGCCTCGCCGGGTTCGCCTGATTTATAGGTTGATGGCCCTTTAAGCACCAGCGCTAAGATAATCAGGATGATGAGCACTATCAGCGGAACAATTATTTTCTTAAGCATATTAGTTTGCTCCTATTTGACACAAAAACACGGAAGTCAACTCGAAAACACGAAACCTTTCCTTTCCGTGTTTTCAGGTTTAAAGTTTGATTATTTAGTGTTAAATAACTTCCTCAACTGCTTTTTTCTCCCGATGCCTCAAGAGTAGCCTGACAAGCCCGTAAAGGATAAAGAGGAACGGCACCAGACCGATATTCAAGACTTTGCATAAAAGTTTTGTCGCCGGAGATGTTTCTTTTAATGGTTTTAATTCCGTATCTTTGGCCCGGATGCCGATTAAATCACCGCCCATGGTAGCCCAATCAACGGCGTTCAATATGAACGGCAAATTGCCTTCCCGGCCGCCTGAGAGGAGTTGATTGGATATAAAATCAGAATCGCCTATTACCATGATAGTTGCCGGATTGGCGCATTCCTTTACAGTCTGCCGGTTTTTGTCGGCCTCCGCCGGGAGCGGCGTCTTGTCCGAAGCCGGCTTGGGGGCGGGAATTGGCTTATCCGAAAAGAAACTCTTGAATTTTCCGCGGATAATAGCGGCCAGAAGATACTGTTTTAAATCAGCCATATTAGGCCGGGGCAAGCGCTGTGCATCGATATTAAAGTTGTCTTTCTGTTCGGTAGACTTAGGAGTGGTTTTTAATAACTCTGTCACCTCCATATCCGGGATACGGTCTTTATTTATTTCAATCGAACTTATCCATGGGAAAGCGACTGTTTCCAGCCGGCTGACAATCGGGTTGTTCGGTGCCATGTGGTCATGCACTACCTTGGGCCAGGGTGGGTAGTTGGTGGAAAACTGGACATACTGGCTGCCGAAAGTGACGATGGAATTGGCACCCCAGTCCAGAACCAGGTTGTTATTCAGGCGGACGCCATAATTTTCCAGAAGGTCATTCAGCTTATGGCTTTTGGGGAGCGCCATGAACACTTCCGTCGAAACGTTTACCGAATCAATCAGGAAGAAGACATTCTTTCCCTGCATCAGGAATTGGTCAATTTCATATTTATCGCGGTCGGAAAGTTCGTTCGGCCCGGCAATGATTAAGGTTTCAACGTCATCCGGTATTTTCGTCCCGTCGGAGGTGTCAACCGTGGTGATTTCATAATTCTTTTCCAGAGATTGCTTGACCGTGCTGTAATCACTGCTGATAGTATGCTCTCCATGTCCGGTGAGGAAGCATAGTTTTTTGAGCTTGCCTTTCAGCACCTTAAGTATGGAACTCGTGAGGTCGTATTCAAGATTAGCGACGCTCGTAACGGCCGGCAGGATTTCCTTGCGGTCGGCGTAAAAGATGCCTATTCCCATGTAAATATTAACCAGCTCGCGTTTATCCTGTTCGATAATACTAGCCTGCAATTGGGGGATGCCCAGGCGCTGGACTTTTTGTTCTTCGTCCTTATTTTCAGCCGGGTCAATCCATTCAACCTGCAGTTTACTGCCGGCATAAGCCTGGTATTCATTAAGAGTGTCCCTTATTTCCCCGGCGACCTGCTCCAGCTGGGTAGGCAGTTTTTTGGAGCAATAGACTTTTATTGAAACGATATCATCCAGCCGTTTCAAGACGTTACGGGTAGATGAAGTGACCGAATAGGACTTATTTTCCGTCAAATCCCAGCGCCAGAAATAATCCGCGGAGATGAAGTTGACAATCCCCATAATCCCCAGGATGATGACGAGGTTAATCAGGATACCGTAACGCCTTTTCTTATATCCTTGCATAAATTATTTCTGTGTTACGACTATAAAGTTATTTAAGAATAAGAAGAAAAATATCACCGAAAGATAATAAATCACATCGCGGGAATCTATCACGCCGCGCGCGATACTTTCAAAGTGTGTTGCCGGGCTCAGGAAATATAAAAGCGTGCCCAGAGAGCCGAATATCTGGGCGAGCCAACCGGCGATAAGCGAGACAGCCAGGATAAATATGGTTAGGAGGAAAGCGATAATCTGGTTTTCGGTCAGGCTTGAGATGCACGTCCCGACCGCGGCGTAAGAGGCACCCAATAGAGCCGCGCCGATATAACCGCCGATAATCGGGCCGAAATCCGGTTTGCCCAGTAATGCCAGAGTTATCGGCACGTTTATGGAAAGGACAAGCGTAAGCAGAATTAATAACACGCTTGCCAGGTATTTTCCGATGACTACCTCGTAATCCCTGACCGGCCAGGTTAGAAGAAGCTCTAGTGTTCCCTGCTTGCGTTCCTCCGCCCACAGGCGCATGGTAATCGCCGCCACGAAGAAGAGGAACACCCAGGGCATTATCCCGAAATAATAACGCATCTCGGCAATATTGTTTAAGAATAATGTATAGAAAAATAGCCCGTTGGTAAAAAGGAGATATACCACGATGAAGACATAGCCTATGGTCAGGTTAAAGAACGACCTGAATTCCTTGCGCGTAATAAGCAATATATTCCGCATAAAATATTATTTATTATCCTGTTTAGTCAGCTTGATAAAGACATCTTCCAGGGTTGCTTCTTCCTTGTATAATTCGGCCAGGGTCCAGTTATTATCTTTTGCCAGGTGGAATATTTTCTCGTTGATATCAATATCTTCCGCGCACGTTATTTCGTATTTGCTCAGGTTGTCGCTTGATTTCTGGATGGTTTTAATTCCGGTAATCTTATCCAGTGTTTTCAGCTTATTAATAATATCGCTTTCAGACCCGCGTATTTTGGCATAGACGACTGCGCCGCTGCGCGCCTTGCACTGGAGTTCCTCAATCGTGCCCGAACCGGCGATTTTGCCTTCGTTAATGATGATGACGCGGGTGCAGGTTGCCTCGACTTCCGCCAGGATATGCGTGCTGAAGATGACGGTCTTTTCTTTGCCGAGCTCCTTGATTAAATCGCGTATCTCGACAATCTGGATAGGGTCAAGCCCGGATGTTGGTTCATCCAGGATAAGGACTTCCGGGTCGTGTATCATTGCCTGGGCGAGCCCGACGCGCTGGCGGAATCCCTTGGAAAGCTTGCCGATATTCTGCTTGATTACCTTTTCGAGTCCGCAGGTCTTGATAATCCGCTTTACCTTTTCCCGTTTATCTGTGGATGGTATATGGCGCATATCCGCGACGAAAGAGAGGAAATCGCTCACCCTTAAATCATTATAAAGGGGATTATTTTCGGCCAGGTAGCCGATCTTCCGCCTGATTTCCAGCGGGTTTTCCATGATGTCAAATCCGCCCACGCTTGCCGTGCCTGCCGTGGGAGGGAGGTAGCAGGTGAGCATCTTCATGGTGGTGGATTTGCCTGCGGCATTGGGTCCTAGGAATCCGACAATCTCGCCTCTGTTGACCTCAAACGAGATATTATTAACCGCCGTTACGCCCGGATATTTCTTGGTAAGGTTTTTAACTTCTATCATAATGTATTAAGGAAATCCGGAAAGTGGGTTTAATTATTAGATATAAAATATTTTTCTATATGAATTTGTCAAGAATTTTTATATTCCATCTAAAAAGATTTGATTTATGAGTTAATATATCCTAAAATAAAATCCAGCGGTTATGGAGAACCTTTCTGATATAGAATTGATTTCCCTGTGTAAAAGCGGTTCTGAGCGGGCGTTTGAAACCCTTTACGAGCGTTACCGCCAGACCGTGGTTAACTTTGCCTATCAGATATTGAAAGACAAGGATTTATCGCTGGACGCGCTCCAGGAAACCTTTGTCTATGTCTTTAAGAAAATGCCTGAATACCAGCCGGCTGCCAAACTATCCACTCTGCTTTTTACCGTTACCAGGAATATCTGCCTGAATATGCTGAGTAAAACCAAGTGCAACAAGAGCATACCGAACGAAGAGATGAACGGTTTTATCAAAGTAAAAGAGCCGGTAAATTCGATTGAACTTGTGGAGAAAGAGGAGTTGAAGAAAACTGTCGCTGCCGAACTGGATAACTTACCGGATATTTACCGCGAGGTGATAATACTCAAAATACTTAAGGGGATGCAATATGATGAAATAAGCCAGGTGGTTGGTTGCCCAATCGGGACGGTGAAATCGAGGCTTCATAACGCCCTGGAGTACCTGCGGAATAACCTGGCGAAAAAAGGGGAAGAAAAAGATTTAACTGAACCAAAAGGCGAGGTGTCGGCTTAATATATGGAAGGAAGCGTGTAAACATGGAATGTAAAGAGATTCTTAATGATATGCTGGTGGATTTTAACGAGAAGGCGTTGCCGGCTAAAACAGCCCAGATGATATCCGACCATTTAGCCGGTTGCAATAATTGCCGCCAAAGGTGCGAGCAGATAAAGAGCATACATTCGGCATTGAAGTTTTCGGCTGAATTGACCAGGCATATAAATATCCCGGAAAAGATGGATAAACAAATAAGAGAGGCAATTCCGGAAATAATCAAGACGCACCGTATGGCAGCGCGCAGGCGGGTGATAACGGTTTTCGCCTCAGCCGCCGCGGCAATCCTGATTATATTTTCCGGCTGGCTGGTTTTTATGAATATGGAAAAATCCGAAGAGTCCAAGAGCCAGCCAACCGCGATGAGCCCAAGCCGTCCGGAGCCGACACCGCCTCATGAAACGACCCCGCAGGTTAACCCGCCGCCGATGGAAACAACTCCTGAGCCGCCTGTGGTTGTCATGGAAGAGCCGGTAAAAGGTGATATCAATAAAGACGGCGAATTGAATATCGTTGACAGCATGCTTATCTGCCAGTATATTCTAAAAGAGCGGGAAATAACGGATGCCGAATCCGCCGATATTAACGGCGACGGCAAGGTGGATATCGGCGACTCTTTATTAATTGCCAAGAAGTCGTCAGGAGAGTAATAAGATGATAAGAATTATAAGTTTATTAATCGTTATTATTGTTATTTCGGGATGCATGGCATCATACAGTGCATCAGCAAAAACCCCGGCTGACATGATGCCGTACGCTACAATTGCCGGTGAAAATGCGGAGTTAAACGCGGATATCTGGATAGATTGCGGGGAGAATAAATTGGGGGCATATACCCTGGAAGTTATTTACAACCCGATAATCGTAGAGGTGAGTGAAATAACAACCTCTGGAGAGAACGCGTTTCCCGGGATGCCCATGTCAAATCCATCTACCTTCAAAAGCGGGAAAACCGTTATTATAGGGATGTATACAGGGCATGATGTTCCTGATGGCCGGTTAAAGATAGCCCATATAAAATTTGCGCCTGTTTCCAAAGGGACAAGCCCGCTTAAAGTGATGTTGCAAAGCATTTATGATACAGCGGGGAATCTGTTTGACGCCACAGCCATCGTTTCTCCGGACAGCCTGACCGTGACTAAATAGAATTTTCGCTCCATTCTGATTTTTCCGTGAACCTTTTCGCCCCCTCCTTGCTTAATAGGTATAGTTAATAAAAAAGGAGGTGTTTATGGGAAAGATAGTAAAACCTGTTGCGCTGATGTTAGTGGTAGTTTCTTTGCTGATGATTAGATGTGCATCTTATAGCAAAGAATGGTCTCCTTCTTGGACAGAAGAAGTTAAATATGAAAAAGACGCCCAACGTGCGCAAGTTTCTCAAATACCGCCTATAGGATCCTTTACCAGCGAGATAAATTTCAACGCGAATGAATCCGCTCCAAAGTCTAAACGGCAGGTGATTTACAGCTCATGTTTAAGGCTGGTGGTATTTCATCTCAGGGAAAGCTTGCAGAAGGTGCAGGATATTGCCGGTAAGTTTAACGGGTATATGCAGGAGATGACCGGGAACAGCATTCTTATCCGCGTTCCGCCGGATTCGTTTTACGATGCCATTGCGGAGATTGAGAAAATCGGTGAGGTCGTAACCAAAGACATAAAAGGGCAGGATGTCACCGAAGAGATGCATGATTTGGGAGTAAGGATAAAAAACGCGGAGGATGTCCGGAACCGGCTGGCCGGGCTTTTGGAGAAATGCGGCATGATGGAGGATGCGCTTAAGATAGAAAAAGAACTGGAACGGGTTACCGGGGAGATAGAAACGCTCAAAGGCAAATTGCAGTTTATCAGCCATAATGTGGATCATTCGGCAATCAGGGTTGAATTTAATATCAAGAATCCTACTGTTATCCAGCAGATTTCTCTTCCGCTTCCGTTCCCGTGGCTGAATGAATTAGGGCTTGACCATATTCTTAATTACAGCCCGGAGACAAGGGGTAAGGGGAGCAGTTCCAAATTCAAGATGGAAAATCCAGAAGGATTTGTGCGGATGGAATATCCCGGCTGGCAGCACGGCATCAGGTTGATTTCGGCTGACGGGATAAATATTTGTGTTTCGGTAAAGCCGAATCTCAAAGGAGGAGCGCTGGATTTCTGGAGGAAGTTAATCCTGCGTGCCCTAGTTGAAGGGAAGGCGTATTCGCCGATTAGTGAAGAGAAATTGAAGACAAAGAAAGGAGCCGAGGGTGTTATCCTGCAGTTCGGGACAGAGCAGGCATCCGGCAAGGCTTATCGTTATGACATTGCAATATTTGCCAAGGAAAGCAGTTTTCTCCTATTTATAAAAACAAGAAAACTCTATTTAGTTGAAATATCCGGCCCGGAAGAAGTGGTTAAAAAAGAATACGATAAAATCAAGAACGCTTTAGCCAACAGCAAGTTTTAATAAAGTTGTCAGGGGCGCGGTACATCTTTAATACGCGAAAGTGCCGCGCTGAAGCTTTTATTAGCGCCTTTGATATATTGCTCGTCCGATATAATGGGCTTTTGCAATGCCGCGACTGTTTCCGGGGAAAGCTTGAGATTCTTGGCGATTTCCTCTCCTGCCTTAACGAGCAAATTGCGATATCCGTAAATAAACGGTTTCAGTATAAAGGGATGGTTGGCGAGCAGTGCGCCGCCCGGGCGGTATATCTCGGCGATAAGCTCGGATTGCATATTCCGCGCGATGCGCTTGAATAACAGGCTCAATACCTGGAAATGCACCGGCTCCGGAAATCCGGAATTTGATATCACCATGATTTTCGGGATTTTACTAAGCCTTGTCTTGTGGAAGCATTCCCCGCTTGCGTCTTTTTCAAAGCGGGCGTCAAGAATCGGAATCATCCGGTCCATGAAGTTCTTCATTATGCCGGTGACATTATCCACATAAAGCGGCGTGGCAAAACCTAATATATCGGATGACGAGAATTTTGTCAGCAGTTCTGCCATATCGTCTGCCATGGCGCATTTTCCGGGAGTCTTTAACCAGCAGGTAAAACAGCCTTTGCAGGGCGCGATGGTTTTTTGGGAGAGGAAAATATTTTCCACCTCAGCGCCGGATTTTTGCATGCCTTCGGCCAAAGCCTGAACCATGAAATGGGTGTTGCCTTTTTCTCCGTGCGGGCTGCCGTTAAAGATGGTGATTTTCATGATAATATTACTCCTTATAAATTAGGATATTGTTATAGCGTTGCTTTGACTAAATGTCAAGAGTAAACATAGCGCCGTTTTGATGGATATTTTTTTATTGATATTCTGAAATATAAATGTTTTAATATCGGTTTGCCAAAAGCCTGAAAAGCTTATATATGTTCAAGTTTATATGTGATTCGTGCGGGAAAGGGTTATTGCTGGATGAAGACGTCCGTTATGAGGTGACGATAGAGGTGAAATCCGCTTATGACCCGATGGAACTGTCGCCGAGCGACTTGATGCGCGATTATCGCAAGGAAATAAGCGAGCTTTTGGAGAGGATGAAAGAACGCGACCCGCAAGAAATGGAGGACGAGGTTTATAAGGTGTTTAAGTTTGATCTGTGCCTCCAATGCCAGAAGAAATTCCTGAAAAACCCGCTATTCAATAAAGTAGACAGCCCCGACGTTCGCCCCTAAAGGGAGGCTGCGCACTCGGGACTGCTGATTTATTATAGATAGTAGAATATATGAAGATAGGAATTGATATCGGTTCGGTCAGTGTTAAGCTGGTTGTTCTGGATGATAAGAATGTTATCAAAAAACATGTTTATTGCCGGACGCATGGACAGCCAATAGAAATACTTCTTTTGCTTCTCAAGGATTTAGCCAAATCTTATCCTTCAGATGAATTTTCCGTTGCGGCAACCGGAAGCGGCGGAAAGCTTGTTTCCGAGGTTTGCGGCATCGGTTTTGTCAATGAGGTCACCGCCCACGCCGTCGGCACCGGGACGGATTATCCGAAAGTTAGATGCGTGATAGAAATCGGCGGCGAGGACGCCAAGCTGATTCATATCAGCGAAAAAGAAGAGCGGAAAAATAACGAAGTTAAAGAACACGTCAGTGTAATAGATTTTGCCACCAATACGGTCTGTGCCGCCGGGACGGGTTCGTTCCTCGACCAGCAGGCATCGCGCCTGGGGATAGCGATAGAAAACTTCGGCAGCGTGGTAATGAAATCGGTTAATCCTCCGCGCGTGGCGGGCCGGTGCAGCGTTTTTGCCAAGACGGATATGATACATCTCCAGCAGGTAGGCACCCCGGTTGAGGATATCGCGGCCGGCTTATGTTATGCCATGGCGCGCAACTTCAGGAGCAATGTCATCAAGGGAAGCCATCTGGAAAAGCCGGTGGCCTTTCAGGGCGGTGTGGCGGCAAACCAGGGAATGATCCGCGCCTTTAGGGATGTCCTGGAACTGGCGGAAAACGATTTGGTCATACCGGAAAACTTTGCGCTGCGCGGTGCGATTGGGGCAATATATGAAAGTTCACATGTTCAATCGCTCAAAAGCTCAACAGTCCGGAAATTGATAGATAAGCTCGAAGAATATGTTAAAGGACGCCGGATTGATCTTAAAACACTCGAACCTTTGGTCGGCGATAATTACCCGATAAATATTCAAACGCATCCGCTGAAAAGCGGGCAGAAAACGCAGGGGTATCTGGGGATTGATGTCGGCTCGATTTCCACCAATGTGGTGGTGATAGATAAGGATAATAATGTTTTAAGCCGTAGATATCTCATGACCGCGGGCAGGCCGATTGAGGCGGTCAGGCAGGGATTGGCCGAGGTCGGTAAGGATGTCGGCGATTTCGTGGAAATCAAGGCGTGCGGCTCGACCGGCTCGGGCCGTTATATGACCGGCGCGTTTTTCGGCGCGGATGCCATCAAGAACGAAATCACCAGCCATGCCAAAGGCGCCGTGGCAATGGACCCGAAAGTGGATACGATTTTTGAAATCGGCGGGCAGGACGCGAAATATATCAGCATCTCTAACGGAGTTATCGTTGATTTCACCATGAACAAGGTCTGCGCCGCCGGGACGGGGTCGTTCCTTGAAGAACAGGCGGAAAAGCTGGCTATTAAGCTCGACCAGGAATTCGGAGCTCGCGCCTTGAATTCCAAGGCACCGCTTGATTTAGGCGAACGCTGCACCGTCTTTATGGAATCGCAGCTTAATTATTATAAACAGCAGGGCATGGTCAAGGATGACCTCTTAGCGGGGCTGGCTTATTCGATTGCGACTAATTACTTGAACCGCGTGGTGGAAAAACACAAGATAGGTAATCATATTTTATTCCAGGGTGGCGTGGCGTTTAACCGTTCGGTTAAGGCGGCGTTTGAGAAAGTGGTCGGCAAGAAAATTATCGTTCCGCCTCATCATGATATCCTTGGCGCGGTAGGCGCTGCCATTATCGCGCGTGAAGAAACGGTTGGGAAACAGACTGCCTTTAAGGGATTCGATTTATCCAAACGAACTTACCAATCGTCATCATTTGAATGCCAGGGATGCCCGAATAATTGCGAAATACGCCGGGTGGTCTTTGAAAAGGAAAAGCCGATGTTTTACGGCTCCCGTTGCGGCAAATTCGATGATACGGAAGTCAAAAAGGCGCGCCAAACCAATCCTCTGCCGCAGTTATTCAAGGAAAGGGAAGAAAAACTAATCGGTAACTTGAAACCGGAAGCCAAAGGTTCCAAGCGCGTCGGCATCCCGAGAAGCGCGATGTTCTTCGACCTGGCACCGTTATGGATAAGCTTTTTCCAGGGGCTTGGTTTCGAAGTCGTGCTTTCCGACCCGACCAACCGGACGATTATCAAGAAGGGCGTGGAAAACGTCCTTGCCGAACCGTGTTTCCCGATTAAGACCGCGCACGGGCATATCCTCAACCTTCTTGATAAATCAATAGATTATCTCTTCCTGCCGGTCCAGGTGAATATGCCCAAACTCGCTCCGGATTTCGTGCGCTCTTATAACTGCCCGTATGTCCAGTCATTGCCTTACACAGCGGAAAGTTCCATCCCGTTTTTGGAATATAACGTGAAAATACTAAAGACGGTCTTTGAGATGGCCAGAGGAAAGAGATTTATCGTCAAGGCGTTTGAATCGCTGGCGCAAGAGGCAGGCATCAAAGACCGAAGGGTTATTAGCCGCGCAATCGAATCCGCTTTCAAGGCGCATGACGAATTCAACCGCTGGATGGTAAAACGCGGGCGCGAAGTCCTGAATAATCTAAAGCCGAATGAAAAGGCAATCGTCTTGGTCGGCCGCCCTTATAATACATCCGACCCCGGCCTGACCCTGGATTTGCCAGAGCGCCTGCGCGAGCAAGGGATTCTGGCGATACCGATAGATTTCCTTCCGATGGAGGAATTAGGCAGGGAAATCTCTGGCGATTATCCTTATATGTATTGGAAATCCGGCCAGCGGATGCTTACCGCCGGAAGGATGGTTGCCCGCGACAAGCGTTTGTTTGCCATTTACATCACCAATTTCGGCTGCGGGCCGGATTCATATATTACCAAGTTCTTCGAGCGCGAGATGTCCTCCAAAGGCGGATCCGCCTCTGGCGGACACTGCAAGCCATTTATGGTACTGGAAATCGACGAGCATTCAAGCGATGTCGGCGTGATGACCCGTTGCGAGGCGTTCCTGGATACCATCCGCCATAGCGAATCGCTCGCCGAGACTAATCTTATCCAGATGCATTCATTCATACCGAGCCGTAAAAACGGCCGGACGATTTATATCCCGTATATGGGCGACCACAGCCATACCTTTGCCGCGGCAATCCGGTCGCAGGGGATTCCGTCGGAATCGCTTCCGCTTTCCGATGAGAAGAGTCTTTCCTTCGGCAGGAAATTCACCACCGGCAAGGAATGTTTCCCGAGCATCATTACGACCGGCGATATCGTCAAGAAGGTTAATGAGAACGGTTTTAAGCGTGACAAGAGCGCTTTCTTCATGCCCGCGGCACAGGGACCCTGCCGTTTCGGGCAGTATAATAAGCTCCACCGCATGGTTCTGGACAGCCTTGAATATGATGATATCCCGATAATGCTCTTTGACCAGATTGATTGTTACCATAAAGACGTGGCGGCGCTGGGCAAGAGCAGTTTTAAGCGGATGGCATGGCGCGGGTTTGTCATGATTGACCTCATGCAGAAAATGATGATGGGAATACGCCCGCATGAAGTTAACAAGGGCGAATCAGACTACGTCTATAAGGAATCGCTGGAGGAATTGACCGGCCGCATGGAAAAGAACAGCGATTTGGCATCTTTTGCCGCCCAAACAAGGCATCGCTTTGCCCAGGTAAAGACAGACCCGACTATTAAGAAACCGAAAATCGGGGTGGTCGGCGAGATTTATGTCCGTAATAACCCCTTTGCCAATGATTTCATGGTCAGGAAGCTCGAGTCCCTGGGTGCGGAAGTTTCGCTCCCGCCGATGGAGGAATGGGTGGATTATTTGGATTATTGCCGCAAGGGAACTTATCTTACGAACAAAGACTATAAGCATTATCTGGCGCAAAGAATTGCCGAATTCGTCCAGGAATATGATGCCAACCGCCTGAGAAAAGGATTCAAGGGCGCCATCCGCGATTTCCCCCTGGAAGACTCGATGGAAAAGGTGATACATTGCGGCGGTTGTTATATCAGTCCGGCAATTCTTGGCGAATCGATATTGTCAATGGGGCGCGCTGTGGAATACGCCAAGAAGGGGTTCCACGGGATTGTGAACGTGATTCCTTTCGGGTGCATGCCGGGTATTGTAGTGACGGCGATACTGAAGCAATTCCGGGATGACTATCCCGATATCCCGATAATCACTCTGACGGTGGACGGTGTAAAAGACCCGGGCGGCGAAATGCGCTTGGAAGCCTTTGTCCAGCAGTGCTGTGATAACATGTGAGCGGAAAGATAACCACAGAGACACAGAGTTCGCAGAGAAATCCCCTCTAAGAGGGAGATAAAGAGGCGTGTAAGAATTCTAACACGAATCGCACGAATGAGACGAATCATACTTTTCATATCCCTATCTGTTTTGTGCCTCGTTGGATGTGAAGCATCTAATAAAGAAATCAGTGAGAACCAAATTACCCCATTAGCGGACACGGATGATGCGGTTTTGCTTCCTGTTAAACAACATGGTAAATATGGCTATATTGACCGGACAGGCAAAATAATAATTAAGCCGCAATTTGATAGCGCTTCTGATTTTTCTGAAGACTTGGCGCGAATAAAGGTTAACAAGAAAAGCGGTTATATTGACAAAACCGGTAAAGTTATTATTGAACCTCTGTTTGATTCGGCTGGTCCATTTCATGAAGGGTTGGCGCGGGTTGAAATAGCCAAAAAACACGGCTATATTGATAAGACCGGCAGGACAACAATTGATTTGCAATTTGACTACTGCGGTAATTTTTCAGAAGGGTTAGCCATGATAGGTTTTATTATTAACGAAAATAAGGATGTGCCTATATACGAGCGTCATTATAAATGTGGCTATATTGACAAGACAGGTAAAATTATAATGGAGCCTCAATTTGCTTGGGCTAATGATTTTTCTGATGGATTGGCAGTAGTAAGGATTGGGCCTGAATTCTTAAAGGGTAAATATGGTTATATTGATAAAACGGGAAAAATGGTCGTAGAGCCGCGAGACAGATCGGCCAAAGATTTCTCCGAGGGGTTAGCATGGGTATATAACGGCCTTAATGAAGGCGGGGGTTACATAGATAATACAGGTAAAATAATCATTAAAAGCGATGCGGTTGTTTCCGGCCCTTTTTCCGAAGGATTAGCCTGGATTAGAATTTATGATAAGAAGGGTGCTAAGTGGGGATATATTGATAAAACCGGGAAAATAGTAATTGACCCTCAATTTGATTACGCTTATAGTCCAAACTCGGATTTTTCTGAAGGTTTAGCTTTGGTGTCTTTAAAAGGCAGGTGGTGTTATATTGATAAAACAGGCAAGGCAGTAATTAAGTTGGAATCTGATATTTCGGGATATCCTTTTTCTCAAGGGATTGCACGGGTGGAAAAGCGAAGTTTTATAGAATCCTCGACCCAGCAGATGGGAAAAATCGGCTATATCGATAAGACCGGAAAGTATATCTGGGAACCGGCTAAATAAATTCCATAAAAGGGAAGCATCTTAATGGCTTTATATGCATTATTGGGGCAGCTTGTCATAATAGGTTGCGCGGCGGCAACCGTGGTGTTTCTTCTTTTGGCTGAGTCGTCAATTATCTGGAAGATTGTTATTGCGCTTGTCTACTCTTTTTCCTGGAAAACAGAACTCTTTATTCAGACAAGATTCCCCATAGGTTTCCTTACCCAGATAGGGCTTAGTATTTATTATATTTTATATTATAAATGGTTCCGGGTGAGGGTTAAATAAATGACTCCTCGGAGAAATACGAAAAACTCTCCGAAGAGGCAATTAAATATAAATCAATAGATGAAAAAGGCAATTATTATCGGCGCGACCTCCGGCATCGGGAGGGAATTGGCTAAAATCCTATCCCAAAATGATTATGTCGTTGGTATCGCCGGCCGGCGGGAGGAATTGCTCTGCGAACTCCAAAAAGAAATCACCGCCAAGACCTACGCCAAACGCATTGATGTTGCCCAAGCGTCAACCGCCATGAACTCCTTAAAAGAACTGATTAATGACATGGGCGGAATGGATTTGCTGGTTATCAGCGCCGGGACCGGCTATATAAATCCGGAAGTTGATTGGGAGAAGGAAAAGGAAACTATCGATGTGAATGTTTCCGGCTTTGCGGCGATGGCAAATGTCGGCATCCGGCACTTTTGCCAAGAGGGTTCCGGGCATCTTGTCGGGATATCCTCGATTGCCGCCCTTAGGGGGAGCGGAGAAGCCCCGTCATATAACGCGTCAAAGGCGTTTATCTCAAACTATCTTGAGGGGATAAGGAAAAAAACGGCCAAGTTAAAACTGCCGATTACCGTGACGGATATCCAGCCGGGTTTTGTTGATACGGCAATGGCAAAAGGGGAAGGCTTGTTTTGGGTGGCGACTCCGGCAAAAGCCGCCTCTCAAATATTCCGGGCCATCAAGCGCAAAAGGAAACATGCCTATATCACAAAACGCTGGCGGATTATAGCCTGGATGCTTAAGATTATGCCGGATTGGATATACAATAGATTATAAAGTAGATGGAAGCGGTGTGTTTCGGCGGTGAATAATCAGAACCAATAAAAAAAGGGGCGACCCGATTTCTCGAATCGCCCCAATTTCGACCACATCTGGCATATCAGACTTGACTGACTTGAACCTCAAGCCACAAATCATCCTTGTCCATGACGTAATCTATGCGGGATGCCCCGCCGGTCGTGAAGGAATCCAACCCTAACGCCGGGTCAATGAACCCTTGGACGAGTTCATTGGTCAGGTTGTTCTGGGCAGTGATTACCGCAGGCGAAAAGTTCGCCCGGATAATCGCCGCTCCAGCCTGAATCAGCCGCTGGGTAAGAGCTGCCTTCAAAGCCGCCCTCTTTTTGGTCTTGGTTACCAGGAACGGTCCGCCTTCAAGCACCTTGTCGGCATTCCGTAACTTACCCACGACCAACTGGTCGCCTACCAGCCAGCAAGAAGCAATCGGTGCCGGCCCGAGTTCCTCAATCTTGATTCCGGTAAACGGCAATGACCGTTTAGCCGTACCCCGAGAGAATTCCTCGCGTGCCAGGTCAACCAATTCCTTATACCGCTTGGCAGAAACACCATCCACCGTGGCGAAGACCCAATCCAGGGCTTCCTTATAATCAATATAAGAATCCCTGACATTAGCTCCCTGCTTGTTGATGATATCGCCTGAATCCAAGCCGGCCTCACTGGTAAAGCTGGGATTAACGAAAGGCGCAAACTTATCCGTAGAAGGCTTTGCCAGTTTGGACTGGTAAGTTTCTTCGTTCGGAATCATAGTTTGCCTTTTCTCGTTAATGCGTTCGGCGTTGAGTTTCAAGCCTTCCGCCCATTGCGCGATGACGCGCGCCGGAGCGCTGGCCCGAAAGTCCACCGCCAACCTTACGTGACTTCTGATTATACTCATTTTTCTCACCTCCTTTCCATGCCCTGAACCTGAGTCCCGATTACTATCGGGATGAATGGTTCAGGGTGAGCTGACCGTTTGATTTATTTGCTCCGGATAGGCACGGTCTTAACCTTTCCGGAGTAACCATCTGCCGGAATGCCTTCCCCTCACTTGCTTGGCCAGAGTAAGTATGGGGGCGCTTCGACAATCCTGATGAGCAGGTGGATTTTTACTATTGACTTATTCCGTTGTTTTTGTTATCCTTTGCTTATGATGTTTTTGTCTTCCCCCGGCACCATCTACTTACCAAGTGGGGACAGAAAAGGCCGGTTTTTAGCTGAAATCGTAAAAAACTTGGTTTTATAACTTTCTGATAAATAAGGAGTTATAGTGGAATATCAAGATTTTTATTTTTTATTTGGTACCGCTAAGGAGAACCAGTGCCAAAAAAGACTGATTTTCGTTATAACTTATTGATTTATATAGGAAAGGGACGAAAATTGGGGGTACCGCCCCCACCCCCACCCTTATCAAAGGCTGGGTATGTATAAACCAGGCGCTGGCTGTATATAAATCAGGGCTTGGCTATATGTAAATCAGGCGTTGGGCATATATAAATCAGACCCTGAGTATATATAAGTCAGGGTTTGGGTATGTATAAATCAGGATTTGGATATATATATACCAAGTTTTGGGTATATGTAAATCAGGACTTGGGTCTATATAAATCAGGGTTCGCGTATATATAAATCAGGGTTTGGACTGAAGGATGTAACCAAAATAAGGAGGCGAAAATTATGAAAGGGCAAAGATGGAATATCAGGATAGGCACACGGACGACACCTTGCCCCGTTAGAGATTAAGTTTATGTATTAAGAAGTATTAAAGATGGGAAATGGTATACCGGTTATACTGAAGATTTACGGAAACGCTTCAAAGAGCATAATGATAACAGAGTTATTACAACAAAAGGTAGAGGTCATTTTGAATTAATCTATTATGAGGGATGCCTAAACAAGTATGATGCTTTGGTTCGAGAGAAGTACTTAAAAACAGGGATGGGAAACGCTATCTCAAAAACCGCTTGAAGCGTTTCCTATCTCTAACGGGGCGAGAAAACAATCGGCCCCGGAAAGGAGATAGCGATGGGTCAGCGTTGGCAGATTAGAATAGGGACACGGACGACACCGAGAAAACAATCCGCCATCAAAGCGGCGCGCGAAGGCCGGATGCTCACGAGGCACTGGGATTACGTCAAGCCGATTTATATCGCCTCGCTTTACCGTCCTTTACAGGATATTTTGCCGAGGGCGATTCCTTCCAATGACCTTGCGCAATTTGCCGAGGAATGTATTGAGGACGCGTTTGTTAGAATCAAGGAATACGAGGAAGGCAGGTATAAATTCCGCACCTTTCTGGTACAGAAAGTGGTTTTCCCCCGGCTGGCGGAATTCATCAGAGGCCGCAAGAACCGGCATGATAAACTGCCGGATGAAAATGAGCTATACTCTTTAGCACGGATGAATGATTTTAGCGGCGACTTCCGTTATCACGCCCTAAAGCAATTCGTGGATGAAGCTTTGCGGGAACTCAAGAAAGACAACGAAGTGCAATATGAAGTGGTTGTCAGGAAGATTTACCGGGATATGCAGCAAGGCGAGATATACAAGGAACTAAAGGACCAATACACCTTGAGTTTAAACTCGGCTGATGCTGTCAAGAAGGCGAATCAGCGCGGATTGGAGAAACTCAAACATTACTTGCGTGAGATTTATAAACGTGGTAAATATGTGGATAAGGAACGGCCGTTACAGAAATGGTTTTTGGCGAGATTGAGGGCGGAGACGACTGCTAAAAAGTAGAGAAGAGTAGGCAGTAGCCATGAGAAGGAAGGATAAATTATGAGAAAGTTATCGTTAGCTTGTTTACTTTGCGCCTTTGCGGTGAATATTAGCTTATGTTAGAAATATCCGGCCCCAGATGTGCGCCGGGGCAGGCGCATCCGGAAAGAAATAGAATCTGAAAGGGAATTTAATGGGCTCAAAAGAATATAGCGGCAAACCATATAAGTTGTTCTGGATAATATTGGGGACGGCTTTGATTCCGTCTCTCTGGGTAATCGATTACCTTGCGGGCCCTGATATTGCAATGTTGATATTTTACCTGGTTCCTATCTTCATATTCACTTGGTTTGTCGGATGGTGGAGCGGTATGTTGATTTCTTTCCTGAGCGCGGTATTATGGCTGACCGTTGATATGATTACCAGCCCGGCTTATGTCAGCTTTGAACATGATTATTTGGACACGGCCATACAATTAGCCTTCTTTTTTATCACCGTTTCGGTTTTAACCATCCTGAGAGTAACCATCGAACGGGAGAAAAAGTTAGCCCGGATTGACCCTTTGACCGGTATTGCTAATGGAAGATATTTTTTAGAGCAAGTTCAAATTGAATTGTATAAGGCCAATCGGTATCACTATCCCATCAGCCTGGCATACCTTGATGTGGATAATTTTAAAGATGTTAATGATACTTTCGGGCATAGTGTCGGGAATACCACTTTGCGGATAGTGGCGGAGACGATGAAACAGAACGTCAGGCTAAGCGACACTGTTGCCCGGTTGGGCGGCGATGAATTTGCCATCCTCCTGCCGCAGACCGATAGCCACCAGGCAATGCTTGCAATAGATAAGCTGCAAAAGGTCCTTTTAGGGGAAATGCAGAAAAACCGGTGGCTTGTGACATTCAGCATCGGCTTGATTAGCTGTCCCACTCCGCCGTTTTCGGTCGATGCGATGCTAAAAAAGGCGGATGAATTGATGTATTCCGTAAAGAACAGCGGCAAGAATATGATAAAGCAAGAGACCTTTACGGATAAGTAAATTATTTTATTCCGTGTCCCAGGGGGTTTAACTTTAATCTGTGAAATCTGTCCCTAAAAGGAGGCCGCAGGCTCTGCCTTATGTTAGAAATACCCGACCGCATCCGGAAAAAGATTAAAGGCTACAGCAAGCCCCAAAAGGTCTTCCGCACCAATTCGGAGCATATTCTCTGCTGGAAAACTACCAGGTTGGAAGATAAAAACCAGGCAGTGATTAAACTCTTTGATTGGGAAGTAACCGAGCAAATCAAGGCGGAGTATAAGGCAATCGTTGCCATTAAGAAGATAACCCATAAGAATCTTGTTAGGGTTTATGATATTAAAGAGGATGAAGAACTCGGACTTTATTATGTTATGGAGTATTGGGGTGAAGATTTAAGGGAATCCTTTAAATATCTTCCACGTCAGGAACAGACAATTGACATCATTAAACAAGTATTAGAAGGATTATCTGAATTACACAAAAAGGTCGGCCCGCATCGTGATATCAAGCCGGAGAATATATTTATTAAAGACGGGCAGGTTAAGATTGGTGATTATGGATTGGTTAAGTCCAAACGGTTTGTGACGGAACTGACCACTGTTGCCGGCACGCACGGCTATATGGCACCGGAAGTGCTGGCGGGTAAACCCTATGATGAACGGTGTGATATATATTCTACAGGGATAGTTCTATTGGAGTTATTGACCGGACAAAGAGATAACACGAATCTCACGAATAGAGACAAATTAACACGAATAATATTAAAAGCAGTAGATAAAAATCCTGGTAAACGATACCAAACAGCAGAAGAATTTATTGGGGTACTTTCTCACCACAAAGACGCAAAGGACACAGAGATAATTCCAGCCATTAATAAAAGAAAGCGGAAACACAAACGAAATGAACCCATTGTTTTAGGGTTAGCAAGAGGCGGGGAAGATTTACCTGTCAAGGAACAACCTGAAGATATTTTGGTTAAAACGCTTCTAAGCAGGTTTGAAGAATTACAAACTGGTTCGGAAACAAATAAGATTTTAGAAGTGGGAAATGAATTGCTTTCCAGGTTTGCGTCAATGCAAGGACTAAAATATCAAGAGGTTTATATAAGGAATATCACTCTTGTTTTGGCTAAAATTAACTATGAAATAGGCAATTTTAAGAAAGCTGAACAATTATATCAAAAATGCTATGCTTTGGATGTAAAACTATTCGGAGAATACACTGGGCCGTCAATATTTGATTTATGCTGGCTTGGAAATAGTTATCTAAAGCAGAAACGCTGGGAATTAGCCATACAGAATTACCTACTTGCCCAGCAAAGCGTTGAGAAGCATGATGATTCAAAGGAGGAGAAAAATAGTTTAGCGATTATATTAAACAATCTGGCAACAACGTATTATTTATGGGGAAAGAAAGATATTGCACAACGGTTATACCAAAAGACTCAAGAACAACTGCGCGAAAATCAACCTGATGACACTATTGCGGTAATTTTATATAACCTTGCTTTGACCTATTCAGCGATGGGGAATGAGTCAGCCGCCGAGCCGTTATATAAACAGGCGCTGGAGATTGCCGCCAAAACCATGAAGCCGGATGACGAGAGATTGGCGATAATCCGGGGCGCGGCAAGTAAGGGTTGATTATATTTGCTTTTCGGGCAGGATGAACGTATATTAAGCCTCTTATAACAATGAAAAAACACCTGTTGCTTCCGTTTCTGGCTTCGCTCCTTTTATGCCTGAGCTTCCATCCGGCTAACCAGGGCTGGATTATCTGGCTCGCGTTAATTCCGCTGGTTTTTTATATCCGCCTTGAAACGAATTACAAGCGCCTGGTTTTCATCTCCTGGGCGTCCGGATTCCTCTTCTTTTTCACCGGTTTATGGTGGCTGCGCTATGTCACCTTCGCAGGGCTCGTAATTTTGGGCGTCATCCTGGGATTATATTTCGTGGTCTTCGCTGTGGCTTCCAAGATAATCCAGAAGAAATTAGGCGACAGCGCATATTATTTAACCATCCCGTTTTGGTGGGTGTTTCTGGAGTTTGCTCGTGCATACGTCCTGACCGGTTTCCCCTGGCTTTTCCTGGGGCATACCCAGTATAACTGGCTGATATTCATACAGATATGCGATATCACCGGGGTCTATGGGATATCGTTTCTTATCGCCTCGGTCAATTCGTTCCTGACCTTTGTCTTGGTGCGCGCGATAGAGCGCAAAGCGCCCAAGCAGGAGACAAAAACACTCACCGCGGTTTGGGCATCGGTTATTGCCGTGCTGATTCTGTCATCGCTTATATACGGGTCTTTGCGCATGAAATCAATCGAGGTGGAAACCGGCCCTAAAATCAGCTTAGTACAGGGCAATATTCCGCAAAGCCTGAAAATCGCGCCTGACAGCGCGGAGAGGATTTATAATAAACATATAGAGCTTACCAAAAAGGCAAAGGCGGAAAACCCTGATTTGATTGTCTGGGCAGAGACGATGTATCCGGGTTTGGTTACGGAGTCGGCAGGGGAGCTGGACAACCTGAAAACGCTTGCCAAGGAGTTCCAGTCTGAGATGCTTATCGGTGCCGTGGCGGACAGGAGCAAATTGTCAGAGAGGTTTGAGCTTTATAACAGCGCCTATTATCTCTCAGCAACAGGCGAGATATTAGGGAGTTACGATAAAATACATCTTGTGCCGGTGAGTGAATTGCTACCTTTCCGCACTATTATGCCGTGGCTGGAGGATTTGGCATTATATTTTTCAGGTTTGGAGCAACTGCCGATGCTCAATCCCGGCACAAAGTTAGAGCCTTTTGTATTGAATGGTTCCCGATTCGGCGTTTTGATTTGCTACGAGAGCGTCTTTCCGGAACTCAGCCGCCAGGTTACCAGAAAAGGCGCGCGGTTTATAATGAACCTCTCCAATGACGGCTGGTTTTGGGACAGCGCCGAGTTGGAGCAAATCCTGGCTATTTCCGCATTCCGGGCGGTGGAAAACCGAATCGGTTTCGTCCGCGCCACCAATACCGGCATATCCGCCTTTATCTCGCCCATCGGCAGGATGGATATTTTTACCGACGAAAAAGGCAAGGCAAAGGAGATAGAAGGGGTCTTTACGCGCAATGTTGAAGTTGCCAATATCGGGACAGTTTACAGCCGCTGGGGTGACTGGTTTCCGGCCCTTTGTGCCGTAGTTTTTGCGCTAATTATCTCATCTAAAATTGTGGAAATTAACTTGACAAGGAAACCGATAATTAGTTAGTTATCGTATAAATCTAGCGCCTTTTATATGAATATTTTCACTAAATTGGTCATAATTCTTATCCTCGTCATGAGCCTCGTTTATACGGGTTTTGCCACCATCATATTCAATACCAAGGAAAACTACAAGGTGATGCTCCATAAAAAAGACGAGGCGACCAAGAAGATTTCCGAAGTGGATAACGCGGAAATCACCCGTCAGAAAGAGGAATTCGCCAAGCTGGAAAGCGAAACCAAGGCGCTGGAAACCGAGAAAAAGAATAAAACGGCCGAGTTGACCAGCAGCGCGGACAAGCTGACCCAGGAAAAGAACAGCCTGGGCGATATCCAGAAAAACATCACGGAGCTGACCGCGGAGAACGAACGCATGGCGCGTGATATCGAATACGAAAGAAGGCGCAACGAGGAGCTCCACCGCGATATCGAAACCTCACGGAAGCGCTTCCAGGAGACGGAAAACGATTTGAATATCGCGGAGGCAAGATTGATAAATGACCGGGACGACCTGGCCAGGACAAAGAAAGAGCTGGCCGCCCTGGACGAACAGTATATAGAGCTTTCCAGGAAATATGACCAGGCCAAATCCACACTTGAGGCATACCAGCGGAACAAGGACCTGAAACCGCCGGTCACGCCTTATAAAGATATCCGCGGGAAGGTTTTAGCGGTGAGCCAGAACACAAACGTGGTGATAATCAGCGCCGGGGAAACAGCGGGGGCGAAAGTAGGCATGGAATTCACCGTTTCGCGCGATAACAAATTCATAGCGAAAATCAAAGTCGATAAGGTAGAGGAGAATTTTTCCACCGCAACGCCTGTCGAGAAATTATCAACGGATCTTATAAGAGAACAGGACGACGTGACCACGAGTCCTTTTTAAGATATGAGCCTTTTGACAAAACTGTTAGTTATCCTGGCTGTCCTTTTGAGCATAATATATTTCAGCCTTGCCGGCTCGCTTTTTACTTACCGCTTGTATTACAAGACCGAATACCAGAAAAGCGCCAAGAAATATGATGAGACGGTGGACCAGGGAATCGCCGAAATCACCAAATGGAAAGGCGATATCGACAGCAAGATGATTCACAATAGCCTCTTGCGTTCGGATATCGCCAGCATAAACATTTCCATCAAGGAAAGGAAAGACCAGTATGACGTGGTCCAGAAGCTGATAACCGATCTTGCCAAGCGTATCGAAGAGTTGACCGCGAATAACGGGAAATTAAAGGACGAACACAAAAAATTGACGACATCTAACGATGAAATACAAACCCAGGTTACGGCGTTCAGGGACAGGCAGAAGCAGCTGGAAAAAGAGAGGAATGACCGCCAGGACGAAATGCAAAAAGTTTCCGATGAGCTTGCCAAGGATAAGAGAAACCTGGCATCTTTGAACGACGGCTACCTTGAGCTTTCCAAGAAACTTCGTTTCGTGGAACAAAGCCTGGAGTATTATAAGAAGCTGCTTACCGAACCGATTGGGCCGGCTAAAATCATCAAGGGAAAAGTGCTGGCGGTAAGCGAAACCCATAAAATCGTGATAATCAACGTCGGGACGGCTATAGAAAAGGAAATAAGCGTCGGTAACGAATTTACGGTTTACCGGGGAGATAAATATATCAGTAAAATAAGGGTGGATAAGGTGGAGAAGGAATACTCCAGTGCGGTTATTATGCCCGGCACGGAAAAAGAATCCATCAAGGTCGGGGATGATATCACCACCAGCCCTTATTAAAGGAGATTTTTAATGGCTAAGCCCAGCGATGAGCCGGAATTTGTTGAAGGGGAAGGCCTGGAAGGCGAAGGAGAGCCGGAACAACAGCCGCTTCCGCAGATGGAACCGCTGTTGCTCAAGCCCCGCAATAATATTTATACTCTGCTGCTGTTGATTTCGATATTATTTATACTCGTTTCGATTTACCTGGTGGGTTGGGAACTGCGCAACTTTTACGATGCGACGTTCGGAATACTTTCCCCTACGCAGCCGGTTGAAATGACTTCAGAGTCAAGTGAGCCCAAGCCCACTCCGGAAACTCCTGAAAATCCCGAAACACCTGTAGCGCCTGAATCACCCGGAACACCTGAAAATCCAACCTCAACTGGTGAATAATCGTTGGTTTGACGATAAATAGATATTAGGAAAAGGAGGCTTGATAAATGGGTAATTTTATTGATGATATCTTAGGCATGTTTTCCAGTGATATCGGGATTGATTTGGGCACTTGCAATACCCTGGTCTGTGTCAAAGGGGAAGGCGTTATCCTTTCCGAGCCGTCAGTCGTTGCGGTGAAAAGGGGAACGAACAAGGTTTTATTGAACGGTCAGGCGGTGGGTAACGTTGCCAAGGAAATGTTAGGGAAAACCCCGGGCGGAATCGTTGCCGTGCGCCCGTTAAGGAACGGTGTCATTTCGGATTTTGATCTGGCCGAAGCTCTTATCCGTTACTTCATACAAAAAGTCAAGCAGCATAAAGGCTGGAAGCTTGTAAAGCCCAGGGTGGCAATATCCATTCCTTCGGGCATTTCAACCGTGGAAAAACGCGCCGTCATAAACTCCGCCGAACGCGCCGGTGCGCGGAAAATTTACCTCGTGGTCGAGCCGATTGCGGCTGCCATCGGTATCGGATTACCCATCCAGGAGCCGGTTGCCAGCATGATTGTGGATATCGGCGGCGGAACGACCGAGGTGGCCGTTCTTTCTTTAGGCGGTATCGTTGCTTCAAAAAGCATTCCGATTGCCGGAGACGAATTAGACGAGGCAATCGCCCAGCATATGAAAACCACGTATAATCTGTTAATCGGTGAGCAGATGGCCGAAAGGGTCAAAGTGGCTATCGGTTCGGCATGGCCTTTGGAAAAAGAAATGACCATGGAAGTAGGCGGACGCGACCTGGTGGCTGCCCGCCCCCGTAAGATTATCGTGAATTCAGAAGAAATAAGGGAATCCCTTAAACGCCCGATAGATACGATTATCCAGGCGATTAAAGAAACCCTTGAGAAAACCCCGCCCGAATTATCGGCGGATTTGATTAACCAGGGTATCACGCTGGTTGGCGGCGGCTCTCTTTTAAGGGGCATGGATAAGGCGATTGCCAAGGAAGTGCAGATTCCCGTCAGGGTTGATGAAGACCCATTAACCGCAGTCGCTAAGGGTACGGGGATTGTCCTGGAAAATCTTGACCAGATTCAGGAAAGCCTGGAAAGCGGAGAAGATTTACTCTAAATCTGCTCATGAGCGATGCTTGGTTATAATAAACCGTTCCCTCTGGCTTTTCTCCTGTTTGCTTTTGTTGTTTTCCTCATCCCCGCTAAGGCAGACGGTCCTGTCAAATCAATGATTATCACGCCTTTTACCCCATTTGCAAGGATTTTGCCTGCCCAAAAGGCTTCGCCGGTCATTAATAAAAAAGATGGCGCTGATACGAAGAAAGAAACTGCTTCCGAGCGCCTCGCAAAGCTGGAAAAAGAAATAGAATCCCTTAAGGCTGAGAATATAATCCTGGCGAATGACAACCGGGAATTGAAAAGTAAATTGAGCAGTATCTCGAGTTTTATCGAGGTCGCGTCTTCCTCCAGGAAAATAAACGAGGCGTACGAACTTATTTCGGCTGACGTTATTTTAGCCGATGATTCCTCCAGCTGGAGAAAGGGAATTACGATTAACCGCGGGAGCAATAGCAAGATTGAGGTCGGGTTGCCCGTGGTTTACGGTAAATACCTGGTCGGCCGGGTGGTGGAATGCGGCCCTTTTAACAGCCGGGTGCAGCTTTTGACGGACCCTGTCTTTAGGATAAAAGCCTTTGCAGCGGCTTCCCAAAAAGTGCCTTCCGAGAAGAAAGAAAAGAAAGACATACCCGAAACAATTCAGGCCGTACCGGAAAAAACAGCCAAACCAACCGCCTCGGGCAACGGCGTCCTGGAGGGCAAATCCACGTCCGAATGCATCCTTAAGTATATATCCAGGAGCATACCGGTTGAGGAAGGCTGGATAGTTTTTTCTGCCCAGGATATTTCGGAAACTTACCCGAAGGGCTTGCTTATCGGCGAGGTCGTTGCGGCGAAGCAGGAAAGCTATTTTTCGTTGTTGACGGTAAAGCCGTTTCTGGATTTTAACAGCCTGGAGAATGTTATAATCATTAAGAAGAAATAAGATGCGGATTAATTCTTTGTTTATTATCGTTGCTTCCGTTTTGACTTTATTCTTACAGTTGACGCTGTTGCGGTTCGCGGAAATCGCGAGCATTAAGCCGGAGCTCTTGTTTATATGGGTCATAATGAGCTCTTTCTATCTTCCTTTGCGCTCGGCAGTTTTTACGAATTGGCTTATCGGTATTATGGCGGATGCGACCTCTAATTCAAGTTTGGGGACGATGGGTTTTTTATACCTGCTGGTCGGTTTGGCAATATCCTTGTTAAGGGAAATGTTTTTCCGGGAAGATATTGCCGCCAGGGTCGGCATCACCTTCATTTCCGTTTATTTTTGCCATTTCCTTTACGGGGCAGGGATGTGTTTTGCCAGGGGGTCGCTTGATTTTTGGTTTATAATAATAAAGCCTTTTGGCATTGCTGTTTACACGACAATAGCCGGGATAGCTTTTTTCTTTGTCTTGGCCATTATCGAACGTGTCGTCCAGGTGAAGCGTTTAAGGGATGAACTTAAGCCTTGAAAGTCATTTTTTGGGGCAGGGCAGCCTTATAGTGAATTTCGTCCCTTTCCCGACAGCCGTCTCAAACGAAATCCTTCCTTTATGGAGCTGGATAATCTTACCGGCAATGGCTAAGCCCATCCCGACACCTTTGGGTTTGGTGGTGAAAAACGGGTCGTAAATTTTATCCCGGTAAGAAGGTTCTATCCCCTTGCCGAAATCGATAACTTCAATAATGATTTCTTCGGCGTTCTTGAATTCGTTGTATTCAGTGTATGCTTTTAGAATTACTTTGTCCGTATCCGCCTCAAGCGCATTAAGCCCCAGGTTAATCAATACTTGCTTTAACTGCTCGGAATCAGCGGAGCAAAATATTTTCCCTTTGATTTCTTTTTGGATTTTTACGGGTTTGGCGGTTTCCTTGTGTTCAAGAAGGATGGCAACCTCGTCCACGATTTGCCCGATATTGCAGTACTGGAAACAAACCGGCCTTTCCCTGGCGAAATCTATGAATTCGGTGATTATTTGGTTGAGGCGCTTTGTTTCTTTAATGATAATATCCATCAGCTTTTTCTCGTCCGGGGAAAGCTTGTCGAGAATGCCCAATTCCTGGGCGGCGCTTCTTATGGATGCCAGCGGATTTCTTATTTCATGCGCGATTGACGTGCTCATTTCGCTCAAACTTTGCCACCGCTCTGCCTGCTTGGTTATTTCCGCGGTTTTTCTGGCGAGCGTGACATCGTTAAACAATACGATGGTTCCCCTCGTTTTTTCCTGGGAGTCTTTTAACGAAGTCGTGCCGAATTCTATGAAGTAATCGTTTTTATCATCCTTGATGGTTATTTCGCCTGAAGAAATCTGGGAATCGAGCAAGGCATCGTGCAACTGTTTGTAGTTTGGATGATCGAAAATATCTTTTACTTCCGCCCCTTCTGTGAAGATATCTTTAGGCAGCCGCAGGAGTTTGCGGGCTTGAAGGTTGTAAAAAGCGATTTTACCCTGCAGGTTGATTACCATGAGCCCGGTTGACATTCCCTGAAGGATTTCTTCGTTAAGGATTCTTTCGTGGCTGAGCTCGATCGTCAGCCGGCCGGACAGGAACGCCACAAGATGCAATGCCAGCGCAAAGAAGAAAAGGTACGGCAGGGCGAAACTCAAATTGCCGCTTACGTCTTTGATATATTCATTGGGAAGAAATGGCAGCGGGCGGTTATAATGGACGCCGAGGAAATAAATTATGGTTATTCCGGAAAGGAATATCGAAGCCAGCGAAGCGAAAATAAAGCTGCTCCGCGCGGAAATTAACAGGGCTCCTGACACGATGGAGGCAAAATAGAGGTAAATAAAAATGCTTCCTCCTATCCCGCCGGTGAAATATATAAGCAGTGTTTCTATCAATATATCGAGGGTTATTTGAAACATCGCTTGTTTCCTGAGTGAAATCCATGTCCACCTGATAGCAATGAGATACAGGATGTTGATAAAACAGGCGAATATCAGGATGGTGTAAGCAGAGATGAGATGCGGGGGAAAAGATTTAAATGTCTTTTGCTGGTATAAGATGATTGCGATAAGCGCCAGGATGGCAATCATCAGCCGGATGAACAGGAACCATTTCAGCCGGCTTTGCAGGCCGGCTGTTTCATAGGAAGAGATTTTTTTAGTATTCGTTTCAGGCGAAGTAGTTTCCATTAATAAATTACTTCTTACCCATTACCGCCGACTGGATCTTGAAGATCGGCATAAACACCGCCAGGACGATTCCGCCTACCACGGCGCCCATCACGCCGATCAATAACGGTTCGATCATGGATGTCAGCGATTCAACCGCGGCAGAAACCTGCTGGTCGTAGAAATCGGAAATCTTTTCCAGAAGCGCTTCCAGTGCGCCAGATTTTTCGCCTATTCCGATCATCCTTGTGACCATCGGCGGGAATATTTTATTTTGAGATAGGGGTGCGCTTAGGGTTTCCCCTTTACGCACGCTTTCCTTTGCGTCGTTAACCGTGTCTTCGATCAATATGTTTCCCGATGTGCTTGCCACTATTTCCAAGGCGCCTAAAATAGGAACGCCGCTTTTTATGAGCGTGGCAAAAGTCCGGCAGAAACGGGATACCGCTACTTTGGTAAACAAATCCCCGAAAACCGGGGCATTCAGTGATAGCCAGTCCATTACGCGCGCGCCCTTTTTAGTTTTCTTGAATGCGCCGAATGCAAAAATCAAACCGACTATTGCGCCGATCCAGATATACCAATAGTTTTGCATGGCATCGCTTGTTCCCATGAGTATTTTAGTGGGTAGCGGCAGTTCGATGCCCATACTGGTGAAAATCGATTTGAATTTCGGAACGATGAAAATCATCAGTCCGCCCACGATAAGGAATATCATTGCAAGCGAAATGACCGGGTAAGTCATGGCGGATTTGATTTCTCGTCTCAAAGCCTGTGTGCTTTCCTGGTATTCGGCCAGGCGCACCAGGATTGCATCCAATTGGCCGCCGGCTTCGCCGGCCCTGATCATGCTGACATAAATACGGGCGAATACCTTGGGATAGGCTTCCAGTGATTCGGAAAAATCTGCGCCTCCTCTTACTTTCTCGACCACGCCTCCCAGCGTTAATTTAAAACTTTCATTATCGGTTTGCTCCTGCAGGATTTCCAGCGATTCCAGAAGGGGAATGCCCGCTCCGATCATCGTTGATAACTGCCGTGTAAACACCATCAGGTCGTCCGCTTTAATTGACGAACCGGCTTTGGGCCTAAACAAGGCAAAACCTCCCTTTTTGTCGGAAGCCGCTTTGACCGTCAGCACCGTTAATCCCTGTTTTTTTAGTTCGATAGTTGCTTCGGTAGGATTGATTGCAGAAATGGTTCCTTTCTTGGGTTTTCCGTCAGCGCCTCTTACGGTGTACAAATATTTAGGCATTATTCAACCTCCTGTATAAATAGATTTAAGTATTGCTTAAAACTTCTTCAAGGGATGTTAATCCTTTGATTACATTTACGATACCGGCTCTTCTTAATGTGTTCATTCCTTTGCTGACGCCGTATTCGCGCATTTCTATGACGGAACTACCTTTGATAATCATTTTTCTTACTTCGTCATCGACCTCAAATACTTCATAAAGGGAAACCCTCCCTTTATAACCGCCGTGGCAGCGCGGGCATCCGACCGGCTTAAAAAGTTTTACTGTTTCAGATTCTTGGGGAGTAAAACCGACCGCGACCATCCGTTCCGGCGGTAGTTTCATCGGTTCTTTGCAGTGGGTGCATAGCCGTCTTGTCAGCCGTTGATTGGTTACCAGTAAAACTGCGGAAGCAACCATAAAAGGGTCAATGCCCATATCCGTCAAACGGCTTATTGTAGAAACCGCATCATTCGTATGAAGCGTTGAAAAGACCAGGTGCCCGGTGATTGCGGCTTTTACCGCAATATCGGCTGTTTCCAGGTCGCGCATTTCCCCGATCATGATAATATCCGGGTCCTGTCTTAAAAGCGCCCTCAAAGCGGCACCAAATGTCATTCCCTGTTTCGGGTTGACCGGTACCTGGATGACGCCGGGCAGCTGGTATTCCACAGGGTCTTCCACCGTGCTGATATTATCATTGGGTGAAAAAATCTCTTTTAATGAGCAATATAAAGTTGTTGTTTTGCCGGCACCGGTCGGGCCGGTTACCAGAACCATTCCGTATGATGAATTGATTGCCCGGTGGAAAGCATCCAGGTCGCGCGATTCAAACCCTAAATCTTTTAAGCTTAAGGTCAAAGATGATGAATCCAGCAAGCGCATTACCACTCTTTCGCCATGAACGGTGGGGGTGGTGCTGACCCGGAAATCAATCCTTCTTCCCGAATACTTTATTTGGAATTTTCCGTCCTGGGGGATACGCCTTTCGGAAATATCCAGCCCGCACATTATTTTTATCCTGGAGGCGATGGCGTTGCCTAAGCGTTTCGGCGGGAAAAATATTTCGTTCAGGATGCCATCCTGGCGGAAACGCACGCGTATTTTTTTCTCGTAAGGTTCGATGTGGATATCGCTTGAGCCCTCTTTTAAAGCCCGCATTAATATCATATTAACCAGTTTTATGACGGGTGATTCGCCTGCCTCGGAGGTTATCTGGAAAAGGTCTAATTCTTCATCCTCTGAGTCTTCCTTTAATTCCATCTCAGGACCGCCTACATCCTGCAAGAGTTCTTCCAGCTTGTGGTCTTCCGGGTTGTAGAATCTTTTTATGGATCTTTGCAGGTTGCGTTCCAGCGCCAGTACCAGCCTTAATTCACAATTGGTTATCATGCGTATGTCATCCAGCTTGAAAATGTCAAACGGGTTTGATACGACAATCGTCAGGATATTCCCGATTTTGGATATAGGCAGGGCGGAAAAAGATTTTGCTTTTTCCTCGGGGAAATCCTTCAAGGCTTTTTCATCGGGATGTATTTTCTCTATGGATATCGGAGGAATCCTTACGTCTTCGGCCAGTGCGCTTAATATCACGTCTTCGTTAAGAATATTCCGTTCAATCAGCACGTCCACGAAACCCAGCGACTCTTTTTTTGTTACTTCTATCGCCTCGTTAATCTTTTCCTTGCTCAGCAGTCCTTTTTTCAGGATGATGCTGTTTACCCTTTTGTCGACGGCTGTTATCATAAAGGCGTATTATATTTTTTTATCCGGTCGTTGTCAATATCTCTTGTCCGCAATTTTAAGGAGAAAAACGATAAGTTAATTTTCATCTGTCCCGGTTTTCGAAGGGATATCCGGTATGCGTTCGATATCCGCGCCGAGCGAGATTAGTTTTTCTTCTATCTTTTCATAACCGCGGTCAATATGATAAATACGCTGGATTTCGGTCGTGTTATCGGCGACCAGTCCGGCCATAACCAGGGCGGCGCTGGCGCGCAAATCTGATGCCATTACCGGGGCGCCGTGCAAGGCTTTTACCCCGTGTATAATCGCGTAATTGCCTTCTTTCCTGATATTCGCGCCAAGGCGGTTTAATTCGGCGATATGCATGAACCTGTCCGGGTAGATTTTTTCGGTAATCACGCTGATGCCTTCGGCCAGGCATAAAAGAGTCATTATCTGCGCCTGCAGGTCGGTTGCGAATCCCGGATAGGGCAGGGTGGTAATATCTGATGGCGTTATCTTTTTAGTATGTTTGACCGTGCATTCTGTTTGGGAGTTTTTCTCCACAGTAATGCCCATTTCTTTCAGCTTGTCGAGCATGGCGGAAAGGTGGTCAACCCGGCAGTTCCGGATCGTTATTTCGCCTGAAGTTATCGCCCCTGTCAGGATAAACGTCCCCGCTTCAATCCTGTCCGGGATAACCGTATGCTCGGCGCCTTTCAACGATTTGACGCCTTTGATGACCAGGCGGTGCGTTCCGATGCCTTCTATTTTAGCGCCTGTTTTGACGAGGAAGCTTGCCAGGTCCTGGACTTCGGGTTCGGATGCCGCGTTTTCTATGACGGTGGTTCCTTCGGCGAGCGTTGCCGCCATCAGGACATTTGCCGTGCCGGTGACGGTCGAGCCGAAAGCTCCGCCCAAATATATTTCCGCGCCTTTTAATCTTTTGGTTTTGCTGATGAGATATCCGTGTTCATAATTGATATCGGCGCCCATCATCCTTAAGCCTTTTTCGTGGAGGTCAATCGGCCGCACTCCGATGACGCATCCGCCGGGCATGGAAACCTTGGCATAGCCGCGCTTGGCGATAAGCGGTCCCAGGACGCAGATGGAAGCGCGCATGGTCTTGACCAGCTCGTAACGCGCGGTTGATTGTTTTTCGGAGATAACCTCCGTGATAATATCGCCATTGGCTTTTCGCTCGGATTTTACGCCGAGCTCTTTCATTATGTCAAGGAGCGTGTCCACATCGCGTAGGCGAGGCACACCTTTTATGGTGTTTTTGCCTTCCGTCAAAATAGTCGAAGCGATGATAGGTAGTGCCGCGTTCTTTGAGCCGCTGACAGTGACCTTTCCCTTTAAAGGCCTGCCGCCCTTAATAACAAATTTATCCATAGATTAATTTATCCTCCTATAGTAATGATAGTTAGTCCCTATTCTTTTTTCCTTCTGTCATGCCTGCCCCTCTCCCCACGCCGGGGCGGGGTTCGGGGACACCCGATAATAGGGAGTCCCAGAATGGGGCAGAAGCAGGCATCCAGTTCGCATCTGGATTCCCGTTTTCACCCCATGTCCCCGCTTTGCGGGACATGGACTCCCTTTTGGTCCCCGTAGCGAAGCGGAGCGGGAATGACATAGCAGAAGCCTAAATACGTTAGCTATATAAACCTTTTTATTATTGCCAGGTTTTTTTCGGTGGCGCCTTGCTGCGAAGCGATTACGTCAATTCCCTTTTTGCCTGTTTCTTTGAGCCGGGTTAAATCAGACAGCAATTCTTTCAGTTTATGGAGCAGTTCTTCCTTATCCTTAACCATAAACCCGGCGCCTGCCTTAACTAATAAATCGGCACTTTCCCGGAAATTATACACAAAAGAACCGAAAATCACCGGTTTTCCCAAAGCCGCCGGTTCGAGCATATTCTGCCCGCCACGGTCTATCAGGCTTCCGCCGACAAAAACTATCGATGCGAGCGAATAAATCATGCTTAATTCGCCCATGGTATCCAGAAAGATAACATAGTTGTTAGATGTTAGTTGTTCGTTGTTAGAGGGTTTGCTGCGCTTCAGGCAGGCGAATCCCTTTGACTTAATCAGGCTTTCCACCTCGCAGAATCTTTCGGGATGGCGGGGAGCGAGTATTAATTTCAGATTGCTGATTGTAGCTTTTAGATTAGAGTAAATATCCAGGAGAATTTCCTCTTCCGGTGCGCTTGTGCTACCGGCTATCAGCACAATATCTTTGTCCCTAATCCCCATCTCATCTTGGAGTTTGCGAAGCGGAGCGGAGTCCCGCTCTGCGGGAGGATTTTTAATCATATCGTATTTCATATTCCCCGTTACGGTGATTCTTTCTTTGGGAACGTTCAGTTGGGCATATCGTTGGGCGTATGTCTCGTCCTGGACGCCGAAATGGCTGAGCATAGCAAGTGACGGCTTGAATATCAATCCGGATTTGCTGTAACGATTAAATGATTTTTCGGTAATTCGGGCATTTAAAAGCAATACCGGGATTTTCATGCCGGATGCCGCCCTGATGAAATTAGGCCAGATTTCCTGCTCTAATAGTATTATAAGTCTTGGGTTAATCCGCCTTAGGGCTCTTTTAACCACCCATGATAAATCTATAGGGAAGAATATGCACAGGGAGTTGGGATACTTCTTCCTGATAAGCGACTGGGCAGTTGGGGTAAGGGAAGAAAGCACAATAGCGTAATCAGGATAATCCGTAAGCAATTTCTCGATAAGGAGCTCGACTGATTTAAGCTCGCCTACAGATGCGCCATGCAACCAGATTGATGGTTTATCTATTTTCGGGATAAAGCCGAATCTCTGCCATAATCCCATCCGTGCTGAAGGCGTGGTAATAAACTTTACCAGGTAATACGGCAGGACGATGATAATGGCGAGGATATAGATAATATTAATAATGAATGACATGGCGCCTATTCTAAATTACTTCCCTTAGTTTGGCAAGAAAATCGCTTCGATATAACTTTCCGCCGGAGGCGGATTTTCCGATAGCTTCGGGATGAAAAGGTGGTTAGGTCTATAGCCCTGTACCACAAGTAAAACCATAACCGCAGATTAACGCTGATTATGCGGATTAATATCCTTCCAGTGAGGGCGATTTCTACTTGACAATAAGACTGAGAAGCGAGTATACTACGGTAAATTATCAGAATGGCAAAGGGAAATTAGTATTGCATAGCGGAGCGCGGAGCCGCAGCGAAGTCCCGAATGAAACTTCGGGGAAGTCCCGACTGTCGTCGGGGTGTCCCCGGATTTTCCCCGGATTTCAGCAACTCACTTGGTTCGAAGTGGCACTAATTATTTATACCTGATTAGGATATAACGGCTAAGGCCGGCTTGGTAGTGGCGTCCGCCGACGATAATCTTGCCGTCTGCCTGGATTTTTACATCATTGGCATACGTATAAGAGCCTGTTGTCGGCACAATGATGATGCCATCAACTCCGAATCCGGTATCAATCGTCCCATTAGTATTATAGCGCGCTAGAATGATTCCGTTACCAATATAACCTGCCACTACTATCTTGCCGTTAGCCTGCAGGCTCATTCCGTAATACCCTATCTCCTTATAGGTGGCAATGGTTTGGGTAACCACGCCATTGGTGCCGAAGGAACTATCAAGCGCGCCATTGGCATCATAACGCAGGATAAAACCGAAATAATCATTATTCAGATTGGATGTATATCCGCAAAGAAGAATCTTGCCATCGCTTTGTAACGCGATATCATAGGCTCTCTCATCATTATTGGCTCCGGCTGCGGTGGTAATTGCTCCGTTTATGCCGCAGGTTGTGTCCAGTGTGCCGGTCACGGTATAACGCGCCAAGGCAGTAACATAACTGGTATCATTATATCCGGCCAGCAGAAGCTTCCCGTCCGGCTGGAGTTCAAGAGCCAAGCCGACACTGCTGCCGGCGCCTATTAAGCTGGTGATTACCCCGCCCGTGCCGAAAGTCCCGTCAAGCACGCCGGCATCCGTGTAACGCGCCAGGGCGAAGGCAAAATTTGCATAGCCGCCAGCAACAATCTTCCCGTCCGGCTGGATTTTCAGGTCATTGAATACGCTGCTGCCTATGTCAAGAGTTGTGGTGATAATACCATTTGTGCCGAAGGTCGCGTCCAGAGCGCCGGAGGCGGTGTAACGCGCAAGAGCAGATTTACTAAAACCGGATGAGGCGTATCCGGCGGCGACAATCTTGCCATCCGCCTGAATCTCGATTCTTGAGATTTGGTCGTTTGATGCCCCTACGGTATTGGTTACGGCTCCGTTCGTGCCGAAGGCGTTATCCAAAATACCGGCAGTAGTATAGCGCGCTACGGCGAAATCTTCATTTGAGCTGACAGACGAAAACCCGGCACCTAAAATCTTGCCGTCTGCTTGAATCGCTAATCCGTTAATATAGCAGGAATCGCCTATAACCGAGGTAACGATTCCGGCTGTGCCGAAATCGGTATCGGTAATGCCGGTTGCTTCATAAATGCCGCTGGAACCGGTGCTTACGGATTTATCTTTGCTGTCGCTGTTGAAGCAGGTGCCGCCGTAGCTGATGATGCCGATGGATAATAAGGTGATTATAATAACCGTTTTGCCGACTAGGATTTTTTTCATAGTCGCTCCTCTTTTCTTTTTTAATACGCGACTAATATAGATTCCGGGCTCATCCCTGTCAAGATAATTATTCCTGGTAGTGTGGTGCACTCTTTGGTAGTGTGGGACACTCTTCCCAACCACAACAAAATCAATCTGATACAGGCGATTTTCCCTGCTGTATTTGATAAAGGATATCTGCCCCGCTATTTTATCTATTATCCCCAGCCTTTGGCCGGTAAATCCTGAACTTAAGCCCAAAAACTCCATTTTATTCGTTCCTAATAACTCAATATATCGCGTTTGGCCGATTAAAACATGCCACCCTATATCTATAATACTAAGGACTTATACCCTAATTTCCATAAGAGCATTTTTGATTTTCGGCAGGTGGTAGGGGGGTATGGTAGGGTCCAATACCCCCTTTGTAACAATCTAATACCCTAAAGCAAACATCCTAATGGGTTAAACAGAGTAAATCCAATGGGGGGTAGGGTAGGGGGTAACGGCCTAAAAGGCTGGGAATAATACCCCAAAATAAACATTCTAATCCCCTAAAGCAAACAGGCTACTACCCTAAAGCAAATATCCTAACGGTCTTGGCATGCCGAAACCAACAGGGGGTAGGGTAGGGGGTAATACCCTGAAAGATTAGAAATAAGGGGTGCGGAAAAATAAAACAGTAAGCTGTTGATAAGTTAACTATATATGTATTAACACACCCTCCCCACCATAACTACGCCACACAACCGCATATCCCATCCCTTGCATATTCATATACTACATCCACGCCTTACCCTATACTATCCGCTGTAGGGACGGATAGTATAGATTATACACGCCAATATCTTATTCTCAAAATTGTCCTTATGCCCCCTAAATTAAACCGTCATTTCTTCGATTGCTTTAGGAAGAGAAGAGGTGAGTATTTCACAACCGTGTTCGGTGACCAGTACCATATCTTCTATCCTGATTCCGCCTTTGCCGGGCAGATAAATCCCCGGTTCAATGGTGAATACCATTCCGGGCTGGAGAAGGTAAGGTTTTGGCTTCATCGACGCGGGCATGGAATAACGCCTGATGCGCGGGAGTTCGTGGACTAATCTACCGACGCCGTGCCCTAACCCGTGCCCGAAGTTTTTACCGTAGCCTTTTGATTCGATAAATTTACGGGCGGCCCTGTCAAGCTCTACCGAATCAATCCCCGGTTTTACCAGGTTAATCGCGCGTTGCTGCGCTTCGCGGACAATCTCATAAATATTCCTCCAGAAAGGCGACGGTTTCCCCAAGAAGACCACACGGCTGGTATCCGAATTATATTGGTTGACGCAGGAGCCCCAGTCAAAGAGCACAAACCCGCCTTTTTTCAGTTTATTATCGCCGGCAGTGGCGTGTGGGAGCGAGGCGCGGCTGTCCGCGGCGATAATTGATTCAAAAGCCGGATGGAGCGAACCGCGCTTTCTCATCCGGTATTCCAGTTCTGCGGCAACCGCCTGTTCGGTCATGCCGGGTTTTAACAGGCGCTTGACTTCCTTAAAAGATTCATGCGAGCATTTTACCGATTCGCGGATGCATTCGATTTCTTCCGGCGTTTTAACCGCCGCAATATTTACGATTACGCCCTGGGTGGATTTAAGCCTGGTATAAGCTGGCAGTTGCTTTAATATATATTTAACACCTGCATATGACAAGGCGTCTGATTCAAAACCGAGTTTCTTGATGCGGTATTTTTTCACCAGTTCGATAACCTTATCAACCAGTCCTTTTTTATGCTCGATAATCCTAAAAGCGCTGACTTCATTCTGCGCCTGTTCGGTATAACGGGAATCGGTTATCAGGAACGCCTGCTTAGGTGTTACCAAAAGGTAAGTATCATCCCCGCTAAAGCCGGAGATATATTGGACATTAGGGGTTTTTGTTACTAGAAAGGCATCTGCTTTTTGTTTCGTTAGTTCAAGCCGCAGTCTTTGAAGGGGTGTTATTGTATTCATAAGTTTATAAGGCGCAAGATGGGTGAAGAAGGCATTAGAGGGCACAGACGACAAGAAGGCAAAATAAGTCATAGTGCCGTCATAGTCTTCTTATCCTTTCTTAAGCCGTCTATTCCTTCTTTTTAATAACATCTTTATCTATTGTTGAAACTGTGTTGGAACCCAGTATAAAGACGATATTTTTACCTTCTATCATTGCGTAAAAATCGCCTTTATCGGTTTTTTTGCCTATTAAGACGGTTGTTTTAGCCGGGCTTTCATCTTTATTATATTCTATTTCCACGCGGCAGGTGGGGTAATCAAGGCCATATGCGGAGAGATCGGAAGGATTGTTTGCCACAAATTCCTTTGCTCCCAAGTAGCATATTTCGCTTAGGATATTGTATAATTGGGTGGTATCTTCTATCGGCTGTTTATCGTCGGCGAGAATATTCCAAACGCCTTCCTTTTCCTGCTCGCAGACTATTTGTTTATCTTCTTTTACGATGGTGCAGCGGGTGATTTTATTGCGCGGGATTTCGAGGAGCCCTTTCTTATGGAGGTACAAAGCGCCTTTATCAACAATATCGAATAATTCTTTGCCCGCCGATACCACGCGTGTTTCGTTTGATTTCTTGAGATAGACATATTTTTCATCCATTGACGGCGATATCCCGATTGTCAGTGCGGGTTGGTTATCTAAAAATGCAACGGTTATTTCCAACAGCGGCGAACTAAGCCCGTAGGCGCCAAAATCGGAGACATTATCGGCGATAAAATCGAATGCCTCGGTCTCGTTAATCTTTTGGACCAATTGGCTGGGGCCGTTCCATTCCAGCGGAATATCGGATGGCTTGGTTAATTTCCATTCGGCTCCGGTTTTTTCCAGGAGCACGAGTGTTTCACCGGATTTCTTGGTTTCAATCGATTTGACATTCTCAAAAGCGATATTGAAGAGTTTTCTTTCACGGAATTCTTTAAAAGGTATGTTTAAATTAGACAGGCTTGCGGCGTCAACCAATATAATCGGGTTTACGCCTCGCTTGGTTGCATATATTTTCTTGGTATCGGAAATAGGAATTGTTCCCCAGATAATAGTTTCGGAAACGTTTGCTCCTGAAACGGTTATTTCCAGCACCGGTTTATCCAGCCCGTATTGGGCATAATGTTTTCCTGCGTCCTCCTGGGTGTCGCTTTGCTCCGCGACCACTGATTCGGCTTTTAGGTTTTCCAGTTCGGATAATAAAAATCTTATTTTTTCAGGGGAAGCATTTTCGTTGACCGGATAGGTTGTAAGCCATTCGTCCAGTTCTTTACGCTTAAATTCCATCGAATCCGCTGGCAGGGTGATTTTTATCTGTTCAATCTTTGCCGGCTCAATTGAAATCACCTTTTTATCCCTAAGGTCAAACAGGCTTTTGCTGATTGCCTGCCAGAATGATGGCTTGATGATATAAATATTGTTATCACCTTCTTTCATGGCATAAACGCCCTGATTCATTGGGGCATCCTTGCCTATTCTTAAATGATATGTCTGGTTCTTTTTATCGGTTACCGCCAGGTTAATACGCGGGATATCCAACCCGTATTCAGAAAGATTGCCGGCAACCGGAATTCCTTTTTCCTTGGAAAGGGAGCTTATTTCATAAGTAAGGTTTTCTATCTCTACCTTGTCCGCCGGTGTTTTAATTGGAGACGTGATTCTCCAATTGTTTTCCTTATTAAACTCGCAAACAATTTGTTGATTATCCTTATTTATCTCTACTTTTACGATATCTTTTTGTTCCAGGGGAAGCATTTGTTTGGCGAGCTTATCCCATTCTTTAACCGGAGGAACGGTATAGTGAAGGATAATGATGGCTCCTCCGATAACCACGGCAATGGCCAGCATAATAAGCGTAGAGCGGAATCTCATGGCAGTTATTTCCTCCTCATTATCCAGACAATAATGCCGAGAAGCAATCCTATAGACGGGATAAATACCAGGCTTATCAGTGTTAATTTTAATGGCCGGTTGTCTTTGCTTAAATCAATGCTGGTATCTTCGGGCTTTTTAGGTTCAATCGTGATGAATTGTTCCTGCCGGGCGAGCCAGCGTATGGAATTTATGACAAAGTCATTCGGGCCGAGGTAATAAGGTGATTCAGGATGAAGGTATCTGTTTTTTATCATTTCGGACGCTCCGATAACCACCAACCGTGTTTCCGGCAACTGTTCCGTCGAACTTGCCGTTGTTCCGCTAACCGGTTTGCTTATGGCAAAAGCCAGGGTTAACGGTCCTTTTTTCTCATTTTCATCCAGTCTTGCTTTGCCTGTGTCCAAAACTCCGGCGATATCCGTTTCTCCCCATGAATCTTTCGACGAATGCGCGATTTCAGTTGTTTGTATATCCTGAGATGTTTCTTTATCTTTTTCCATGGAGCGGCAGAAAACAAGAGGCGTGGGTAATCCTTTGGCTTTCAAATCCTTGGTAATCGGATGAAACGCTATCCCGTAATCGGTGACCTGCGGGGCGGTGTAATCTTTCATCAATCCCATAACGCTGTTGCATTGCTGGTCAATCACGACGACATCTTCCAGAATTATACCCCATTCTTTGAGGAGTCCTTCGAGTTTTATATTCATGCCGGCGCTGATGAGTATCAGCACTTTTCCGCCTTTCTTAAGATATTCCCTTATCTGGTTGGTTTCATCGGGCAGGAAAGGTTCGGAAGGGCCTGCGATGATTAAAATATCCGCATCCTTCGGGGTGTTTTTACTCGTATGGAGATTAATCGCCTGCGTATCCATGTTTTCCCCCTTAAGGGTTTTATCAAGATAGAGCAGGTCTTTCGATAATTCCGGTTCGTTGTGCCCTTCGGTAAAATACACCTTAATCTTTTTTGCCTGGATGACGCTCAAGATAGCGCTGCTGAAGGCTTCTTCCCCCCGGAAAACATCTATCCCTGTTTCCTGCGGTTGCATATAAGGGTTGCTGTAATCATATTTAGGCGTATAAGTATCGCGCATGTTTACAACCTTGCTTTTACCTTCATAAACAAATACGATGTCGTTTTCCTGGAGGACTGATTCGACTTTAAGCTCTTCGGTAAGGTATTTTAATTTGGCTTCGGTAAGAGCCGGTTCCTTATAGATTTCTATTTCTTCCACAATTATATTGCGCGAATTCATCTTGTATTCTTCCAGCAGGTCTTTCAGCCGCGGGACTACCGCGTGGTTATAAACAAACAGTGCATAAATCTGGACCGGTTTGGTTAGTTGTGTAAGGACATTCTTGCTTTTTTCGGAAAGCTTATAAGTCTGCCTGAAGGTGCAATCCAGCCTGTAATAATAGCGGGTGGAAAGGTAATTTAAGCCTGCGAATATTGCAAGGCCGATTAGCACCATTAAAATCACATTAAAGGCGATAAGGCTCCTGCGGGCGGAGTTCCATCCGGGCGAAGCCGGGGCCGGCGCCAAACCACCGCTGGTTTCTGTTACAACCGCCGGTTTTGAGGCATCAACCGGTTTTTGATTATCCTGGTTTATTTCCATCGTTTTGACTCCACGATTCTTACGCTTAGGAATAAGAATAAGCCGATAAGCGATAAATAATATACCACATCCCGGGAATCTATCAGGCCTTTTCGGAAGGCGTCCAAATGCTCGAAAAATCCGAGATAAGTCATAACGTTTCCGAGAAGTTTTATGAATTCAGGCGAAGTCGATTTAGTGAGGCTCATGCTGATCCACCCGAAAATCCACCCGATAATCAGGATTACAAAAGTGATTATTGCGGCAACAATCTGGTTTGAGGTAAAAGAGGAAACAAACAGTCCGATTGCCACAAACGAGGCTCCCATGAGAAGCAGCCCCAGATAGCCGGTTATCAAAGAACCGAGATCCGGGTTTCCCCACATCATCAGCATCACCACGTAAATAAAAGTCGGGATGACCAGGAAAAGGAAAAAGATAAATCCTCCGAAGAATTTGGCAAGGACTATTTCACTTTCTGTAACCGGCGCGGTCATCAGCATCTCGAGCGTGCCGCTCTTTTTTTCCTCTGCCAGAAGCCTCATGGTTATCATGGGCATGATAATGAGCGTGATAAAACTCATGGTGTCAAGCACCCCGCGCATTGCTTCCGTATTCGGCGCTTCTTTTATTATCTGGTAAAAGAAAACGCCGGTAAAGAAAAGGAAACCGGTCATAATGACATAAGCCAGCGGCGTATAAAAATACGACAGGCATTCGCGTTTCGTCAGGTTTATTATGTTTTTCATGCTGTTTCTTCTGCCGTTACCTTTACAAAAATATCCTCCAGAGTGGCTTTTTCCTTATGCAATTCCCTTAATGCCCAGTTATGTTCCGATATTTTACGGGAAACGAGTTCCCGGATATCTTCCTTGGCGATAACGGTGAAAGTGCTGATATTATCGGCGCCGGAGGTTCCGCTTACTGCTATTACCTGGGGAATTTCCTCAAGCGCTTTCTGGACGTCTATTCCCAGCGCTTTCACCTCCAGTTTTATAATGATTTCTCCGCTTCCTTTCACCATGTGTTCCATGGTGTCCTGCGCGACGATTTTACCGTGGTTGATGATAATGACGCGGTTACAGATGATTTCTACTTCCGGCAATATGTGCGTGGAAAGTATGACCGTGCGGTCGCGGCCCAGTTCTTTTATCAATTCCCTGATTTGTCTTATCTGGTTCGGGTCAAGCCCTATGGTCGGCTCGTCCAAGATAAGGATTTTTGGGTTATGGACGATAGCTTCGGCCAGCCCGACCCTCTGGCGGTATCCTTTGGAAAGGTATCCGATGATTTTTCTTTGCACGTCCTTCAGGCCGCAGCGGTTTATTATTTCATCAAGTCGTTTTGTGCGTTCTTTGCCTGGTACGCCTTTGAGCCTTGCGCGGAAATCAAGGTATTCATTTACCCTCAAGTCATTATATAAAGGCACGTTTTCCGGCAGGTAGCCGAGCATGCGGCGGACATTCAGGGAATCCATGACCGTATCATTGCCTTCGATGGTGATTTTGCCGGTTGAAGGCGGCAGGTAAGTGGTAATCATCCGCATGGTGGTGGTTTTGCCGGCGGCATTGGGTCCCAGGAAACCGATAATCTCCCCGACATCCACATCAAAGGAGATGTTATCAACCGCCGTTATACCGGAAAATCTTTTGGTTACGCCTTCTACCTTAATCATAATTTATAAGCCAAGGAAAGTTTTAATGATTATCCGAGTTGCTTATTTTATATAAATGTAAGCGGCTGTCAATAAATTTATCAGTTTATGCTAGTGTCTTGTTATTCTTGGTGATGTGTTCGCCTGGAACGGATTTCCTTCTTTAACAGCATTATATTATCATAAGTCGCTGATCTCTGTTGTTCCGGTATTATCCTGAATATTTCCAATGCCTTTTCCAGGTGGACCGAAGCTTCTTCGCGCATGGCTTCCGCTTTATCGGGATCGGATTCCTTATAACTTTGCCTGACCAAATCCGAAGCTTTAACATAAAGGTTTACCGCTTCATCCTTAAGTTTTTCCTCGTTAAGCACGACGATTTGGTTGCATTTAGTGCAAGTCAGGTAATCTTTTCCTTTTGCTTCTTTCCTGTCCACCTCAAACTTTTCGTTGCAATGGGTGCATTTTATTATTATTACATCCTTTGAAACGCCGTCCGAGCGGAACATCAGCATGAAAATCACGGCGATAATTATTATGATGGAAGAGATGCTCATGATTATATTTAATTTGGAGGAAAAGAATCCCGTATTCTTCGGCCTTTCTTCATCGTTATTCGTTTTCTGATTATTCTTTGATTTCTGTGTCCGTGTTGAACCGTTGTTCTTTGTTGTATTTTGCAGCTTGATTTGTGTCGAAGGCTTGGCGGGGTTTGCTTGTTTGGGGGCGGTTGCAGAGGGATTCGTTTTTACGGCTGATGCTTGTTTGTTTATAGCAGCAGGATTATTAACTTTTACCGCTGGTTTTGGAATCGCCGGTGGGATAGGTGGTTTTGGCTGGGTGTTTTTCATTGTACCGAGGTTTTGTCCCGCAGGCGTTTTATTAGGGGCGGTAGTAGTTTGTCCCGCAAGCGGTCTGGGTGCCGGTTTTGGAATATTCTGCCCGGCGGCCGGTGCCGGCGGTTTGGGCATTGCCGTATGCTGGTTAGGAGCGGGGCTATTTACCGGAAGCTTATTGATTCCGTTATTCTGCTTGGGGATATTCTGGTTCATATTTTAATCTCCCGTTTACAACAAGGCGTCTATAAATCGGTCAGCATCAAACGGCTCGATATCTTCCGGTTTTTCTCCAATGCCGATAAATTTGACCGGGATATTCAACTGGTTCTTTATAGCTATTATAATACCACCTTTTGCCGTTCCGTCAAGTTTTGCTAAGAAAATCCCTGTGACATTAATCGCTTCATTAAACAATTTTGCCTGGACGATTGCGTTTTGCCCGGTGGTCGCATCAAGGACCAGGAGCGTTTCATGGGGCGCACCCGGTATTTTCTTCGCCACGACGTTTCTTATCTTGGTTAATTCTTTCATCAGATTGGCTTTGGTATGGAGTCGCCCGGCCGTATCAATAATGAGATAATCCGCTTTACGAGCTAAGGCCGCATCCACCGCGTCAAAAACTACGGCGGCCGGGTCTGAACCTGATTGATGCCGGATTAACTCGGCTCCTACTCTGTTTGCCCAGATGCCCAGCTGTTCAATCGCCGCTGCCCTGAACGTGTCACTGGCCGCTAGGATGACTTTTTTATTCTCGGCTCCCAGCAAATACGCCAGTTTGGCAATGGAGGTTGTCTTGCCTGTCCCGTTTACGCCTCCGACCATAATGACCGTCGGCGGGTTAGCACTGGCCGCAAGTTTAGTATCACCTCCTTTAAGGGTTGCTTTCAACTCGGCCTTGAGGTGTTCCATTACCTTATCAGCGTCCGTAATTTTTCCCTGGCCTGGTTTTGCTCAAACCAGATTTCAGTTTTTCCAGAACCGTTTTAAACATAATTATTCCCTGGATTGGAAAATCTTATCCAAAACCCCGTTAATAAAAGCCCCGGATGATTCTGAGCCGTATTTCTTGGCAAGGTCCACTGCTTCGTTGATGGAAACAACCGGTGGAATATCAGACCTGAACACAATTTCGTATGCACCCAGCCGCAGGATTATACGGTCAATAACCGCCAGGCGGTTGATTTCCCAGTTATCCAGCTTTTTTTGAATTGTTTCGTCAAGCTCGGCTTGTTTTTCCTTGACGCCGTCGACCAGCTCCTGCGCGAATGTTTCAATGTCTTTTGTCGTATTTTCGGCATCCGGTATGTTTAACTCATCGTTTTTGAATTCGATTTGATATAATTTCTGAAGAGCTCTTTCCCTGGCTATCGAACGGTTGCGCATAGAGCAATAATATATAGTTACAAAGGGCAACTGTCAAAAGAAAAGTTGATTTTGCTTGACAGTTAACGGACATAAAAAGAGAATAGCGGCAACTTTTATTAGGAGAAATAAGATTATGAGAAAACTTTTAATGTTGGTTGCCTTGCTTTCCTTTTTACTCGTTATCCAGAGTGTTTCATCAGGCGGTGAATCCAGCCGGGTTCGTCTTGATATTAAAGAGCACATATTGAAGAATGGGATGAAGGTGATTATCATGGAACGGCATACCTCGCCCACCGTTGCGGTTAATATTGTCTTCAAAGTAGGCTCGGTCAACGAGCGCCCCGGGATTACCGGACTTTCGCATATCGTGGAACACATGCTTTCCAAGGGCACCAAGCGTATCGGAACAAGAAATTACCAGATGGAAAAACCGCTCTTGGACGAGATAGATAAGATTTACGCGCGTTTGAATCTGCTGGTGAAAGAACGCGCTCGTTTGCCTCTGGATAAACCGGCACCCCAGGACGATGAAATAAAAGGATTGGAGAAAAGACTGGTTGAATTAAAAGAGAAAGCCCAGGCCTACCGTATTCCTGATGAAATATCCATGCTTTACAAGAGGCACGGTGCGCAGGGCTTGAATGCCTCGACCAGCAATGAAATCACTTGGTATTATTGCGAGTTGCCATCGAACAAGCTGGAACTGTGGGCATGGCTTGAATCGGACCGTTTTAGCAACCCGGTCTGGCGCGATTTCGAGGAAGAAAAATCAGTTATCCTGGAAGAACGCCGCTGGAGGAACGAATCCAATCCGGGCGGCACACTTTATGAAAACTTTAATGCTCTTTGCTACCAGGCGCATCCCTTGAACTGGCCGGTCATTGGCTGGCGTTCTGATATCGAGGCGGTTACCAAGGAAGAGCTTAACGAATATTTCCACCAGTATTATGCCCCGAACAATGCGGCGGCCATAATTGTCGGCGATGTCGACGAAAAACAGGTCATGGAATTGATGCGTAAGTATTTTGATCCCATCCCTCCTTCCCCCAAGCCTGTCCCGGAAGTCGTCACGCGCGAGCCCGAACAATTGGGGGAAAGGCGCGTTATCCTGGAACTTGACGCTGAGCCGATGCTGGATATCGGCTATCATACGACCACCCTCGGCACCCTTGACGATTATGCTTTAGACATAGTCAGCATGCTGCTTTTCGGCGGGCGGACCAGCCGTATGTATAAAAAACTCGTCCTGGAAAAGAAACTCTGCACCTCGGTGGGCGGCTATAACGACGCCGGCAAATATCCGGGACGTTTCATAATTTACGCCCAGCCGCGCTACCCTCATACCCCACAGGAAGTGGAGCAGGCAATATATGAGGAACTGGAAAAATTCAAGAACGAGAAGATTGCCGATGAAGAAATGACCCTGATGAAAAAAAGAATGGAGGTTGGATTCTTGATGGGATTGGATTCCAATTTGGACATGGCAGAAACCCTCGGTCATTATGAAGGGCTGGCATCATGGCGTTATATTTTGGATGTGAACGTCCAGCGCGATAAAGTAACCCAACAGGATATCAAAAATGTAATGGAAAAATATTTTATCCCGAAAAACAGGAATGTTGCTATCTTAATGAGCAAACAAACGGGTGATAAGCCCGCTGAAAAAGAAAACGAATAACAGGAGTGTTTTATGAGAAAGAAATTATATTTCCTGGGTTCTCTTTTGCTTGTCTCGGTCCTTTTGGTGATTCAATGTTCAGCGTCCAAGCCGGCCGTCGCACAAAGCGAGACGCCTGACCCTGACCAACGAATCGGTAATCCGGATAAAATAAAGTTTCCTCCCATCAAAATAGTCATCCCAAAACCGGGCAGGGTGGAACTGGATAACGGGATAGTACTTTATACCTTGGAAAACCATGAATTGCCTTTGACTGAAATAACTGTTCGTATCAAAACCGGTTCGCTATGCGAACCGCAGGATAAACTTGGCTTGGCTAGCCTGACTGCCGTTATGATGCGCAACGGCGGTATCGGCAAGCTTTCTCCCATGCAGGTTGATGAAAAGCTTGAAACAATGTGCGCCACGCTTAATGCCAGTTCCGAATACGAGGAGATTAATTTTACCCTGACAATGCTGAAAGATGATTTAGATGAAGGATTGAAACTTCTTTCAGATCTTTTGACTGCACCGCAGTTCGATGAAGAAAGGCTTAAATTCGAAAAAGCCCAGCTTGCCGAGTCTTTCAGGCGAGAAAACGATAAATCCGATGATATCGGTTACCGTAAAATCATTAAGATTATTTATCCGGAGCATCCTTACGGGAATGTCCCGGCCGGCACAGCCGAAACCGTGGAATCTATTTCTCGGGGAGATATCGTTGGGTTCTATAATAGATATGTAAAACCGAACAATATCTTCGTGGCTGTCGGCGGTGATTTTAATGCTTCGGAAATCTTAAAGATGGTCCATGATAAATTGGGTAAATGGGAAAAGCAGGCGATTGATTTGCCTAAGCTTCCGTTGCTCGAATTAAAATACCAGAAATCTATTAATCTTGTCCCGAAGGAAGTAAACCAGACATCCATAATAATCGGGCATCTCGGCATAAAAAGAACCTCGCCGGATTTTTTCCCCCTTATCGTGATGAATGCCATCCTGGGCGGTGCTTCCTCTTCGCGTCTGGAACATAGCGTCCGCGAGGAAAAAGGGCTGGCTTACGGCATCTGGAGTTATTTCATCATGCGCCGCGACCTGGGTGTTTTCCTCATCCAGACGGATACGAAAAATGAATCGGTCTCTGAAGTTACCGGGATTATCCTTGATGAGGTGGAAAAAATGCGCAATGAACCGGTGAAAGACGAGGAGCTTATACAGACAAAGGATTCTATTCTTAACGGCTTCGTTTTCCGCTTTGATAAAACCAGCCGGATTCTTGACCAGTATATCTATATCGAATACATGGGCATTTCTAAAGACTACCTGGAAACCTACCGTGATAATATTATGAAAGTGACCAAGGAGGATATCCAGAGGGTCGCCAGACAATATCTTCATCCTGAAGACTTTACATTTATGTATGTCGGCAACCGGGCGGATATCGAAAAACAGATCCAAGAATTTGGGGCAGTAAACATAATTAACCTGGAAGAGAAAAAATAAACTGCTTGCGCATGGAATAATTCCGTTGCTTTATTTGTTTATACATTATTAGGAAATATTCCGGGTTTTCTTTAAAAGGAGATCTCTATGATGAAAATGCCTTCTAAGGTTTTGAGATGCGGTTTATTGCTGGTGCTCCTGGCTGCCACGGCCACTTTCGGCAAAGATGAAAAGAAAATAGATATCTGGCAACATGTCGATAAGCAAAAGGTTGAGAATGCGATTAAGAGCGGGCTGGCTTATTTGCTTGATTCTATCGAAAAAGGAAATCAGCTTTCGCCTTCCCTGGTTCCGCCTGGTGTTGACGGTTTATCCGCTGAGGAATTCGTTCTTTATACCTTGGTCAAGGGAGGTGTGGATAAAGAAGATCCCAACTTTAAGAAACTTCTGGAAAAAGTGCTTTCCAAGAAACTGGAGCGCACTTACCTCGTTTCTGTTTTGGCGATGGCGCTTGATGAAATAGATAGGGTCGCTTACCAGGAAAAAATAGCCAACTGCGCCCAGTTCCTGATAGATAACCAGTGCAAAAACGGCCAATGGGATTACGGTAAGCCGACCGACCCGCTTGATTCTAAAGTCTTTGTTACCCCGTCAAAGCCCAAGGACGGTAAAGATAGCGGGACTGTTTCGGTGAAAAAGGTCCAGCTTGCCCGGCGCCGCGGCAAAGAAGGCCCGGCCACCGGCGATAATTCCAATACACAATATGCCTGCCTGGCGCTGCGTTCTTGTATGCAGGCAAGCATCGTCATTCCGCCCGAAGTTTTCCAGCTTACTGCGCAATTCCTGGAGAAAAAACAGCAGGCAGACGGCGGATGGGGATATGATTCCCCTCATGGTAACCAGATTTCTCCGGCTTATGGGAGTATGAGCGTGGGTGCTTTGGGGAGCCTGATTATCTGCAAATTCTACCTGACAAAGAGAATTCCTGACCGCGATAATTCCGTGCTTAAAGGGTTTGACTGGGTCATCAAGAATTTTACGGTTACCGAAAACCCGAAATTCAAGCAGGGATTCTGGCATTATTATTACCTTTATGCCATGGAACGTTTGGGTGCATTTCTGGAAACAGAGGAATTCGGTTCCAATTTGTGGTATCCGGTCGGTGCCAAGTTCCTCTTGGAAAAACAGGAAGCAAGCGGCAGTTGGAATCAGGGCAGGATTGATGACACCTGTTTTGCCATCCTTTTCTTAAGAAGGGCGACTAAACCGCTCCGTGCAAAAGTCACCGGTGACAAGGAATAATTATTTCCGCTGTCCTAGCACAAACGAGGAAATAATCATCTTCTGGATATTCGACGTCCCTTCCACAATCTGGAAACTCTTGGCGTCTCTCAGGCGGCGTTCCACCGGGTATTCTGATGAGAATCCGTAAGATCCGAATATTTTAACCGCTTCGTTGGTTGCCTTGACGGCGGTCTCGGCGGCGAAATACTTTGCCGTGGAAACTTCCAGTGTATTCTTGATGCCTTTGTCTTTGAGGTAAGCGGCGCGATAAACCAGCATCCGGGCAGCTTGTGTTTCCACGAACATCTCGGCCAACTGGCTCTGGATCATTTCGTATTCGGCTATTTTCTTGCCGAACTGTTCGCGTTCGTTGGCGTATTTGACTGCGGCGTCCAGCGCTCCCTGGGCTACCCCGACCGCACGGCAGGCACAACTCAAGCGGGTGTTATCCAGCATGCCCATGCATATCTTGAATCCGTCTCCGGTTTTTCCCAAAAGCGCGCTCTTGGGTATTTTGGCGTCTTCAAAAATCACCTCGCCGGTCGGCGCGCAATGCAACCCTAGTTTTGTTTCTATGGCGCGTGTGGTGACTCCCTTGGTGTTTTTCAGTTCCACCGCGAAGGCGGACATGCCTTTGTGCTTCTGCGTAGGGTCTGTATAAGCGTAAACGATTCCAATATCAGCTACCTGTGCGTTGGAAATCCAGGTTTTGGCACCATTCAAAAGCCAGTGGTCGCCTTTATCCACGGCCAGCGATTTCATCGAGGCGACATCAGAGCCGGAATTGGGTTCGGTAATGGCAAAGCATCCCATGAATTCCCCCGTTACCAGCTTGGGTATATATTTTTTCTTATGCTCCTCCGTGCCCCAGGCAAGCAAAACCTGCCCTGGCCCGATGGTCTGCATATTGAAAGGCAACCCATAAGAAGCGCTCACCCGGGCGATTTCCTCGTTCATGATGACCGTTGCGAGCATCCCGACGCCTGTCCCGCCGTATTGTTCGGGGATGACCCCGCCGAAAAATCCAAGCTCGCCCATCTGCCTGACTATTTCCGGGCGGAATTTATGCTCGGCTTCGTCTTTTTCCACAATCGGGGCGATTTCTTTTTCCGCGAAATCGCGGGCTACCTTTTTCATTTCCAGTAATTCTTCGGTCATTTCAAAATCCATATTTATTCCTCCCCTTATCACGAAAACACGAAATTATTTCGAGCCTTCATTTCTTTTCGGGCTTTCGCCCCGCTCCACTCCGTTTCGGGGACACCCGATTGATAGGGAGTCCCATACCGAAGGTGTGGGGTGTTTATAACTTTCCTATTATGTTTCTGGCAATCACAATCCTCTGGACTTCGGAAGTGCCTTCTCCGATTTCAGTTAGTTTGGCATCCCGGTAATACCGTTCCACCTGGTATTCATTCATATAACCATAACCGCCCATAATCTGGATGGCGCTCTTGGTGGCGCGCATGGCGGTTTCAGATGCAAAGAGTTTTGCCATGGCGGATTCCTTGCCGAATGGTTTGCCTTCCTCCATAAGATGCGCTGCGTGGTAAATCAAGTGGCGCGAGGCTTCTATCTCGGTTGCCATATCGGCTATCATCATCTGGATTGCCTGGAAGGAGCCTATGGGTTTGCCGAACTGCTGGCGTTCCCTGACGTAAGGAAGGGCTTTATCCAGCGCTCCCTGGGCGATTCCCAATGCCAAAGCGCCGATGCTGATCCTGCCCCCATCCAAAGTTTTCATCAGGTTTTTAAAGCCGTCGCCTTCCTTACCCAGCAAGTTTTCCTCCGGCACGAAGCAGTCCTCAAAAATAAGTTCACATGTATCAGAGCCGCGCAGGCCCAGTTTATCCTCTTTCTTACCGCTTTTAAATCCCTTAAAACTGCTTTCTATGATAAAAGTGCTCAATCCATAAGAGCCTTTTGCATTCATATCGGTTTTGGCGAGTACTACAAAGCTTTTTCCCACGCTGGCATTGGTGATGAATATTTTGGAGCCGTTAATGATGTAGCCGCCTTTGGTTTTTTTGGCGGTGGTCCGTGTCGCGCCGGCATCAGAACCGGCTTCCGGCTCGGTCAGCCCCATTCCGCCCAGGTATTTGCCGCTTGCCAGGGGAGTAAGGTATTTATTTTTCTGCTCTTCCGTGCCGAAGGCGTAAATGGGGAAAGAGCCCAGCGATGTATGGGCAGCTAAAGTAATGGAGGTTGAGCCACAGACGCGCGCCAGTTCCTCAACCGCGAGGATGTAGCTAAGCTCTCCTGCCTCCGCGCCGCCGTATTCTATGGGCCAGGGGATGCCCAGGAGATTAAGCTGGGCCATCTTTTTTATGGTCTCGTGCGGGAATTCGCTTGATTTATCAATCTTCCTCGCAATCGGTTCTACTTCTTTAAGCGCGAACTCGCGGACCGTTTCCCGGATTAGTTTTTGTTCTTCAGTCAGTTCTATCATAAACAGGAATGCGTAGTATACATATAATAATATAAACTATTCAAGAAAATCCGGGTTTTCGTTAAAAACAGTCCGCCGGCTTTTATAAAGAAAGTAACGGCTGTATGGTTGCTTTGCCTGTTTTATTCTTTCTTCGTTTCCGGTTCGTCGCCTGTAAAGTTGGCCTTAAGGGTGGGAGTGGCGAGTTTTAGGAAAAGAATGGCGAAGCAGGTGTCCGCGATGACCGTGCTGTGGACATCGTCGCCCGGCGCGTTCCAGCTGCCGTCTTTTGCGCTCTGGTTTTCTACGAGGTATTTGGCGCCCTCCAGATACCAGTCGCGGTTGCCGAGCTGTTTTACTCCGAGTACCGCACCGACGCGCTCCACCCCGTAAATGTAATAATATTGCCAGGCTTGTTCTCCACCCCAGCCTTTCATGATGGAGTTTGCCGCCCCGGGGTTGCCGTCGAACTTGAGTTGGCTTCCCAGCCAGTTTAAACCCCTGTTTATGCATTGATCCTGGGTGATATCCTTTTTAAGGTAAAACTTGGCGATAGCCGAGCCGCAGACTGCGGCGCAGGTCATGCTTCCGTAAGATGAGGTGTCCGGTGCTCCCTCAACGCTGTATCCCCATCCGCCGTCGCCCATCTGGTTTTTTTCAAACCAGTCTGCAGCTGCCTGCCAGGTCTCGTCCGGTATATCCACACCGGCGCGGGCGGACGAGCGCAACCCCAGAAGTGCGAATTGGGTATTGGAATTATCACCGCTTAGCTGGGTTTTCTTCTGGTCGGTTTTACGGGTTACTTTTATCTTAAAAAATGGTTTCTCTTTTTCCTTCTTGGCGTTTTTGGTTTCGCCTTCACCGGTGATGATTGCTTCAAGCGTTTTGGCAGATTCCTTGGTCACAACCGGCAGGTTTGAGCCTTCTTTATAAAGGCAATTGTAATTCCACTGGCCGTTCTGCGCCTGCGAATCCACCAGCGCCTGGGCGCATTCGGCAAGCCGGTATTGATGTTTGTAGCGGTCGGCCATTTCTAGGACCATTGCCGTCACCGCGGTGTTATAGACTTGTTGAAGCTTGCCCTTGCTTACATCAGCGATTCCCGCGGCAAGGTTTCCGTTCTTTTTAGGGTCGACGCCGGCGTGGAGCATTGTCAAGACGACCAGTTCTTTTTCGCGCCCTTTCATTCCCTTTGAGGTCAGGTATTTTATGCCTTTATCTATTGCCGCGTTTATTTTCTTCTGGGTTTCTTCGTCAGCCGAATAAACGCTGGTAAAAGGCAGCCAGCAAAGAAGAGCCAAAAAAGCAAAGGCGAGTATCAATTTGGTGTGTTTCATGGAATGGTTCCTTTCAAATAAAATTATGAATTATATATTAATAATACCCATTTTACTGCGGCTGTCAAGCTTTTTCCGTTAACCTCTGATAATTCCACTCGGCTTGTTAAAGTCAAACAGCGGGATTAAATGGATTAAGCGGAAAGTCCGGCATCTGATTTGCAGGCAACCGTTCCCTCTTCAGATTTACGGAAGAAAATATAAAAGAATATTGCGGAAAGCGAATATAAACCGACCGCAATATAAAACGAAAGGATATAATTGCCCTTTAAAACCGTTCCGAAGACCCATGCGGATATCGCCCAGGACAGGCTCCAGGTGATGCTAAGAAACGCGTTTAACATTCCCTGTTCCTCTTTCCTGCACATCTCAATCAGCAGGGTGTTTGAAATAGGGCTCCCCATATTCATCAGGACCGATCGCATGATAAAAGCCGCCACTGCCAGCCGGATATCTGTGGTCAACGCCAGGACGAGTATAAAGGGAATGGAAACACATTGTGTTAAAACTATGGTATTGACCTTGCCCAGCTTTTCCGATAAGACCGGTGCAATCAAGACACCCGCCGCCATGGTGACGGATTGGAGCGCCATGTAAAATCCGATGGCGCCGTCCGAAGAATTGAAAATATCCCTGAAGTAAAGGTTGATGAACTGGACAATCATCCCCGCGCCGATTCCGACGAGTCCCGAAGGTATGCTCGCCTTGGCGAAAAATTTCCAGTTCCATCCGGCAAAGCCGGAAAGCTTTATTTTTCTGTCCGGTTCGCCCGGCTCGTGTTTGGCAGGCCTGATAAAAAAGAGCGGTATCGTCCCTGCCAGCCCGGCAAGCATGCCGCCCATGATGATATAGCGGTAACCGGCAAGCGACTCGACTCCAAAACTGTTAAGCATATCCTTGATTGTCCCGCCGATGACGTTCCCGAAAACGCCTCCGGATATCATGATGATAAAAGTAAGGCTGAAAATATAAGTCCGTTCCGTTGTCCCGGAATTGGACATGATGAACGGCCCGTAAACCACCCTGATAAAGGTTTCGCAGGCGAATGCCGCGAAAATCATGGGCAAAAAGAGCGCCATATTCAAAGTGGCCATTGCCGCGACAAAGAAAACGATTGCGCTAATTTGAGCGATGATTAAAATCCGTTTTTGGCTGTAGCGTCCGGCAAGGTATCCGGCCGGGAGTGCCGCAAGGACCGCGGCGATTAAGGTCAATGCCTGGATATTCCCGATTGCCTTGTTGTCGAATCCGGCGGTTTTGAGGTAGAGGTTAAAGAAAAGGAAGTAGAAGGAAATGCCGACTCCGGAAATCAATTGGGAGATGAGTAACAGCCGGATATTCCGGTTAAAGAGCCTTATCCGGTTCCAGTAGGCGGCCAGGAAGCCGAAAACGTGTTTCATTAAGCAAATATAACTCTAATCCAGCCGTAACGCAAGCAAAATTAATTCTTATCCGAAGGGAGAAAAGCGGGAGAAACAAACCCTAATGATGGGGAGTCCCTGTCACATACTAACTATTATCGTATTGTTTGCAGAGAAGGTTTAGTGTACATATGAGGGTATAGCGCATAGGCTATAAAGGTGCAGGCCATAGTATATGAAGGTCGAGTACGCAGGTCCCTATATTGTACAATTCATTTTTGGCCGCCCTCTTTCATTGTTTTTTATCACCCAGGAGTTTTTCCATGACGTCGCGGGCGTCCTGGTTTGAGGGGTCAAGTTCAAGGGCTTTCTCGAAATCAGCCCTGGATTTTTCGTAATCACCTTTGGCGTAATAAATCAGCCCTCTCTGGATATAAGGAATCGGGTCGTTGGGTTTTATCTCTATGGCTTTCCCGTAATCGGCAATCGCTTCTTCATGTTTTCCTTCCAGATAATGCACCATCCCGCGTGCCACGTAGGCGGGGATGAATCCCGTCTTAATATCAATAGCCTTGGTGAAATCCTTGATTGCGCTTTCGTATTTCTTCAGCGCCTGGCAGGCAAGCCCGCGCGCCAAAAGAACCTCCGTATTCCTCGGATTCAAGGCAAGCGCCGAGGTGTAATCCATTACCGCTTTTTCCATATCTCCCTTGTTCTTGTAAGAATTGCCCCTTCCTATATAGGCATCCGCATTTTCCTTTTCCAGTTTTATGACCACGCTGAAATCCATGATGGCTTTGTCGAAATTTTCCATATTGAAATAAACTTTCGCCCTTTCGAAATAGGCGGCGGCGAAATAGGGGCTTAAGGAGACGGCTTTGTTGAATTCTTCGATTGCCTGGTAATCCCTGCTTTCCGCGGCGTATTGAATGCCCAGTTTTAAGTGGGGGGAGGCATCCATGTTTTTGAGTGTCTTGTCGGAAGTGCAGCCGGATATGAGCACTGCTAAAACCAGGATTAGTAATATTCCGGAAGCTGAATCCTTCATCTTGCCCGCGCACCAGGTGCGGTGCAGGGCTTCGCTCCAAGAAACGATTTTTTCCGGCTTCACTGAAGTTCTTTTATTTTCTGGATTTTCTTTTTGAGTTCCAGTGCCTGCGGGTCTTTCGGGTTTATCTTAAGTGCTTTATTTACCTCGGCAAGGGCTTTATCGAATTCCGCCTTGTAGGTATAGGAATATCCTTTACCCACGTAAGCGTTGATATTATTCGGGTCGAGTGCCGTGACCTTGTCGAGGTCTTTGATGACATCGTCGTATTTGCGCAGGGAATTATTCAGCGCCGCGCGGGAAGTGTATGCCTCCAGGTATTTCGGGTCGATTTTGATTGCCATATCCAGGTCCTTGAAAGTTTCCGCGTATTTACTCTGCGTCATATAGACGACCGAGCGGTTGAAATATGCCTCTGCTTCTTTCGGGTTGATTTCTATCGCCTTGTTGAAATCGGCCATTGCATCATCCGGCTTTTGCAGGGCGAGGTAAGAAAGCCCTCGTTTGACGTAGGCGATGGACACCTTCGGGTCGAGCTTGATGGTGTAGGTGAAATCAGCGGCGGCTTTATCGAATTTGCCGGTATTGCCGTAAACCCTGCCGCGTTGGAAATACGCCTGCGGGCAGTAGGGGTCAAGCTCGATTGCTTTATTGAATTCGGCCAGCGCCGGTTCAAATTGGCCTTTGTCGTGGAAGGTCATGCCGCGGTCAAGATGCGATGCCACCTGTTTGAGCGTTTGCGGGTCGGACTCCTTTTTCCCGCAGCCGGCAAGCAAAAACATGACCGGCAGTGAGATAGCTATAATAAATTTCATCATGCCTAAAGGATAATTCCAAGGGCGCTTTGTGTCAAGCATTTAATTGATTTCCTTAATGGCTATAGATTTTACTTGACCGGGTAAAGAGCGGCATGATAATATCCTGCAATAATTGGTTTGTGCGAGGGGCAAAAGAGTGTTATCCAAAATAATGTTCTTTTTCGGGTTTCTTAAAGAAGTTTACAAGACCATGCGGGACAGCAACCTCTCGGCATTGGCCGCTTCAATCGCCTATTTCATGGTGTTATGCCTCATCCCGTTTTTACTGGTGGCGTTATCCATCCTGGGCTTTATACTGGGAGGGATTGATACGGCATTCAGCGCCCGGATTATAAGCTTCGTCCGCATTAACCAGCCGATGCTGGTGGATTACGTCAAGCAGTGCATAGAATTCGCCACGGTAAACAGGGACCTTTTGGGCATTATAGGACTCGCGGCGCTTTTGTGGACTTCCAAGGGCGTGGTCTTTGCGCTGGAATACGGGTTGGACTGTATGCTGGGGCTTGCCCCATTCGGCAAATCGTATTTACGGAAACTCCTGGATAGCGTCATCATGCTTTTTATCGTCATCGGGCTTTTCGCTTTTTCCATGGGATTGATGGTCCTAGCCAATTACGCCACGGCGCTGGCGAGCTCGACCGATTTTTCCATGGTTTTATGGGAAGCGCTGGGCGGGTTTTTATCCTACGTCTTTGCGCTGGTTATTTCGGCGATACTTTATTATTTCATCTACCGGATATTGCCGGCCGGGAAGCTTTCGGCGAAAGCGGCGCTCCTGGGGGCTCTCATCGGTGCGAGTATCTGGCAGGTCATTAACGGGTTCATGGGGTGGTACCTGGCAAAACAGGTCCTGCATTACCAGTTTATTTACGGCTCTTTCGCCACTTTTATCTACATCATATTATGGACATATTTCTTCGCCATGAGCATATTGATAGGCGGGGCGGTTATCAAAGTGGCGCGGGATAAGGGATTATAACGCATCACAAAACCTGTTTTTTCTTGTATTATATCCGATTTTCGCTATATTAGATGCTCATTATGCCGTATAATGAAATAGAAGAAAAACCGGATGGGCTGAAAGAGACTTACAAGAAGATTCAGCCTTACCAGAATATCATCTTTTTTGTCTTGTTAATCATTTTCCTGGTTGTGCTTTTGGTGGTCTGGCGCAATTACCGCATAAACAAGATGAACGATGCCGCCTGGAGCGAAATCGGGAAAGTGCCGTTTACTTCGGCCAATTTAAAGGTTTTGATAGACCGTTACAAGCTGACCGAAATCGTCCCGCTCCTGGAATTCCGGCTGGGCAACGCCCTGGCGCAGGAAGGCAACTACAAAGAGGCTTCGGACATTTACAAGTCTTTCATCAATAAATATCCCGAGCATCCGTTTGTCCAAAAGGCGAAAGAAAACCTGGCAGAAGCGGAAAAGAATATGTTATGGACGGGAGATGCGGGGCGGCTGACTGAGGAGAAAAAGAAACTGTTGGTTAAAAGGGATATGCCGCACTTGACTATCCAGACGGCCAAAGGCAATTTTGAGGTGGAGCTTTTTGAGGATGATGCGCCCAATACTGTGGCGAACTTTATCGCGCTGGTCCAGGAAAATTTCTATAACCAGGTGCCTTTCTTTGAACTGAGGGGAGACCTTGGCATATGCATCGGAGCCAAAGTCGTTACCCAAACCTTTACCGTGCCTTTTGAGAAGAATACCTTGAAGCACGAGGCTGGGTCGCTCGGCATGCTGCGCGCGGTTGACCCGGAAGCGAAAGAAGGCGTGCCTGAAAGGGAAAAATACACGGATTCAGCCACCACGAGATTTTATATTTGCCTCAATCCCAATGCCGATTCAGACGGCAAATACACGGTTTTTGGAAGAGTCTTGAAAGGCATGGAAGTGGTGAACCAGTTAAGCCCGGGGGTACAGATTACCGGCATCACGATAAACCACAAACGCAGCCACGCTTACGAACCGAAGCGTATAACGAGAGACCCTGCAGAGATACCAACTCCCGCCCCGCCGATCCCGCCAACACCGCCGGTTCCGCCGATACCTCCGCCTGAGATACAGGTTCCGCCGGTGCCTCCTGCGGAAACGCCTGTTACGCCGACTCCGCCGGTTGAAGAGAATAAGTAAAACCCCGCTCCGAAGTAATCTCTTCGTATAGGCAGGCAAAAATAATTTCTTCCATTGGCCAATATTTTAGTTGACAAGCATAGGCTAAACTTATACAATCCGGCTAAGTTAAAAGACAAAGTACTTTCACCCGCTATATTATTGGTGTCCGGTATGTGGGCTCTGCCCTTTGGGGCGGGGTTCCACGACGCTGGTCATACTGGACACTTTAGCGGGTGAAAAGTAGAAATCCAGCAAGTGGTTCCTTGCCCTTTTTTTATTGGGCATAGGAAAAGCAAATGTTGCTTTTATATCTTAAACGCTTAGGTGAAAGGAGGCAGCGAAAAATAGAAAATAGATTGATATGATACGACAACCACTGAAATAGTTTTCCGTTTTATCGCAGGAAAAATGATACCTAAAATAATGGTGGTAGACGATGACCAGGCAATCGGTAACCTCTTGACGAGATTCCTGCGCAAAAAGAATTATGAGGCAATCAGTTTTACTAACCCTAAAGAGGCGTTAGAACATCTTAAAACCAATCCGGTTAACCTGATGCTGATAGATTTGAACATGACGGCCGCCGTTGGCGAGCCTCGCCCTAATGGGCGGGAAATAAGCGGAATAGAATTAATTAAATCATCTAAGGAATTAAAGCCGGATTTATCAGTTCTGGTTATGACCGGAATGCCTGATTCAGAAACATTTGAGTTCTTAAAGAAATACGGGATTTCAGATTACTTAGAAAAACCCATTCACCTAAGCGATTTGGAAAAAAGCATTGCCGTGTCGCTGAAAATAAATATTGGCAATAAATGAAATTGCCCTTGACAAAGAGATTAATAAAAGTTATAGTATCAAACAATAAATAAGGAGGATTTATATGGGTAAAAAACACCGCGCCGTTAACATAGGAGCTTTCGGCATCGCCTTATTAATATGTATAGCCACCGTAAATCTCGCCTTTGCAGACCCAACCATCACCACAAATTCCCCCTTGCCTGATGCCTTGCTTAATACTGCATATA
>JACQZI010000019.1 GCA_016207825.1 Planctomycetota bacterium
GATAGGCTTCATACGGTCAGGAGAAATATTCTATACGCTGAGGAGGATATATTACAATGGTAAGGGGAATGCATTTATTGGGTATGGGGAGTTATTCGCTTGGGTATCCGGGCATCTTCGCTATGGAATACTGGGACTCTCGCTTGGGGAGGGTAGGGTTTTTAAAACGGCATTTTCCTAAAATGATGGCTTATAACTCTTATAAATAACCACTTACAAAACGTGGTGACTATCACCGATGGATAAGAGTTCCTGCTTATATAAATGGACAGAAGATATGGCAATAAATTAAGGAATTATCCCGCTTCGTTACATTACAGGGGCGTTCCCGATTAGGTCGGGACTCCACTATCGTTCCGCGCTTTGCTTCGTTAATGAATTGGTTAATTAGCGATTGAGCTGCCGGTCGTGAATCTTGGAAAATAAAGCGAGCGATATGATACTGCCTATAGCACAATAAAGCATATCCCATTGGGCATCCCAGATATCCCCCTGGCTCCCGAGGTAATTATCCACCCCGCTTCCCAAGACCATGGCTGAAGCGAATTCCAGAAGTTCAAAGAGCGCGCTGAACGCCACACACGAGGCAAATACAACTATCGTCAACCACCGGAATCCGTTTATCGCCTTGTTCCTGGCAAATATCTCCCGGAAAAGGATTGCCGGGATAAAGCCCTGGGCAAAGTGTCCGATGCGGTCGTAATTGTTCCTGATAAAACCGAACCAATCCTGCATCCAGAATCCAAGCGGGACCCTTTCGTAAGTGTAATGCCCTCCGTAGATGAGAATCAGGGCGTGGATAAATAATAATATGCCCAGTAAAGGCGTCAGCTTTATATTTTTAAGATAGAGGGCGGCAAAAACGATTAATCCGCCGAAGACCCAGAAGACCTCCATTACCCAGGTCAGCCGGTCAAAGGGCTGTGTTCCCGATGCGATAAGCACCAGCCACAGGGTGATGTAAAGTATGTATCCGAATATTTTCATTTGCTAATGCTCAGTCCAAGGTCCTTTATCATCTGCAGGTCTTCTTCAACCGAACGGCCCGGCTGGGTAAGATAACCGCCTATCATCATCCCGTCCGCGCCGGCATAGAATATCCACGACTGCATATCGCGCAGGTTCTTTTCGCGCCCTGCGCAAATCCTGATATTCTGTTTGGGCATAACATAACGGAAGATGGCAATGGTGCGTAAAATCTCTTGCGGGGTGAGCAGTTTCGCACCCTCAAGCATGGTGCCCTTTATCGGGATAAGGAAATTCAGGGGGACCGAATCCACTTCCAGTTCCCGCAAAGTCAATGCCATATCAATCCGGTCTTCCCAGGTTTCGCCCATGCCAAAGATTCCGCCGCTGCAGACTTTTAATCCGGCTTTTTTAAGGCTCTTTATAGTTTCTATGCGCTCATCATAAGTATGAGAAGAGCATACATGGGAAAAGAACCTGCGGGATGTTTCCAGGTTATGATGGCATTTAATCATGCCGGCGTCTTTAAGCTTTTTGGCATTGGCAACGGAAAGCCTGCCCAGCGATCCGCAAAGATATGGGATAGATTTTGAATTTGTAGTTTGGGATTTGGGATTTGAGGAAATCTCCGTGGAGACTTTACAGATAGCATTGATTTCCTTTCCGGTCAGTTCGTTTCCGCTGGTGACGATGCTGAATCCGTGCGCGCCGATTTCCGCGGAGCGTTTATATCCTTTTTTTATCTCCTCCGCGCTGACCAAGGGGTATATTTTCGCTTCGGCTGAATGATGGCTTGACTGCGCGCAGAACTTGCAGTCTTCGGCGCAGGAGCCGCTTTTGGCATTGATAATGGAGCAGAGATTTACTTTATCACCTTTAAAATGCGTACGGAGGGTGTTCGCACCGTGGAGCATATTCCATAGGTCGCACTCCCTGGAAACAAGCCACTTGGCGTCTTCATGGCTGATGAGTTTTCCTTCAAATATATTGGCGAGAATTTCGGTCAGTTTATTCATTTAACCGCTTGATTTTCAAATTAACTAATTAACTTACTTTGCGCCTTTGCGGTGCAATCAAGTTATTCCACCGAATCAGCCAAAATGGTGGTTTTAGTCGGGGTTGTTTCCATCATGCCGCCTGTTATGGTAAACACATGTTCATCCTTTTGTCCATCCGGTCGAACAGTCACCTTTCCGGCGTTAAGCGCCGCGATAAACGGGGCATGGCCAACCAAAACGCCCAAATAACCTTTATGGGCAGGGACGATAAGCGACTGCGCCGAGCCCTTAAAAACCATTTTTTCCGGGGTAATTATTTCTATCTCAAAACTTTTCATTCTATTACCTTATAAATAACATCATTATCACGGACATGGGCTTTCACCTTGATGCCAATCCCATCTCCATTATTCGCTTTCTGGACAGATTTATTTTCCGCCTGCATAGAATCAACCTTTTGGGTCAGGTTGGTCGTATGTCCTTTTACGTGGATAGTATCTCCCACATTAAGCGGCCCGGAGGTAATCCTAATCGCCGCCACGCCAATTTTGCCAAAATAGTGCTCTACTTTACCGATTTCTTTCGCTTCCACTGCAAGCAACCTCCTTTAATCCGTGGTTATAGTTTTGGCTTTCTCCACGGCATCATCTATCGTCCCGACCATGAAAAACGCCTGTTCAGGCAGTGTATCGTATTTTCCTTCCAGCAATTCTTTAAAACTCCTGATGGTATCTTTAAGCGGAACGTATTTCCCCGGTATTCCGGTAAATGCCTCCGCCACGTGGAACGGCTGGGAAAGAAATTTCTGGATGCGGCGGGCGCGGGCGACTATTTTTTTATCATCATCGGAAAGTTCTTCCATACCCAGAATAGCGATGATATCCTGCAAATCTTTATATCTCTGGAGAATCCTCTGCACCTCGCGCGCCGTGGTATAATGTTCTTTTCCTATGATTCTTGCGTCAAGAAGTTTTGAAGTCGAATCCAGCGGGTCAACCGCCGGATAAATTCCCAGTTCGGAAATCTGCCTGGAAAGATTCGTTGTGGCATCCAGGTGCGCGAAAGTAGTTGCCGGAGCCGGGTCGGTCAGGTCATCAGCCGGCACGTAAATAGCTTGTATAGATGTAATGGAACCTTTCTTGGTGGAAGTGATGCGTTCCTGGAGTTCTGCCATTTCCGTAGCCAGGTTCGGCTGGTAGCCGACAGCCGAGGGCATGCGCCCAAGAAGCGCGGAAACCTCCGAGCCTGCCTGGGTAAAACGAAATATGTTATCGATAAACAAGAGGACATCCTGCCCTTCCTGGTCGCGGAAATATTCCGCCATGGTTAAGGCGGTCAAGCCGACCCTTAAACGCGCGCCGGGGGGTTCGTTCATCTGCCCGAAAACCATGACGGTTTTGGCAAGGACGCCGGAACTTTTCATTTCCAGCCATAAATCGTTTCCTTCACGCGTCCTTTCACCCACTCCGCCGAATACGGAAAAACCGCCGTGCTCGGTGGCGATATTGCGGATAAGCTCGGTAATCAATACGGTTTTGCCGACGCCGGCGCCTCCGAAAAGCCCGACTTTTCCGCCCTTTGGATACGGCGCCAGGAGATCGATAACCTTAAGGCCGGTTTCGAATACTTCTATTTCCGTAGATTGCTCTGCCAGTGTAGGCGGATGGCGGTGAATTGGATAATTCATATCTGTTTTCACATCTCCCTGCCCATCTATCGTTTCGCCGAGCAGGTTAAAAATCCTGCCCAGGGCAGGACGCCCGACCGGTATGGTAATCGGCGCGCCGGTATCAATCACTTCCATCCCGCGGATAAGACCGTCGGTAGAAGCTAAAGAAATCGCCCGGATGGTATTATTGCCCAGGTGCTGTGCAACTTCCAGAGTAATGATTTTCTTGTTTTTAGGGTCGGTAAGCTTCAGTGAATTATAAATCGTGGGCAATTTGCCTTCGGCAAAGCTGATATCCACAACCGGACCGATAATCTGAACGACTTTCCCCTTGTTGATATTATCCATTATTCAACTCCTTCATTAAACGCATTTATTTCATAGCTTCAGCGCCGCTGACGATATCAAGCAATTCCTTGGTAATACTTGACTGGCGCGCTTTATTAAATATTAAAGTTAATTCATCCATCACTTCATTGGCATTATCGGTTGCGTTGCGCATTGCAATCATCCGCGCACTGTGTTCGCTGGATAAAGCATCCAACAGCAACCGGTAGAAAGTCATTTCAATATAGCGCGGGACCAGGACATCCAACATTGCATTTGGGTCAGGCTCAAAAAGATACCCCATTCCCCCGCTCCACTGTTCTCCACCGTTACGTCGGGGTGATAGGGAGTCCCCGTAGGGGGCTAATTGCGGCTTCGTCTCTTTAGATTTTTTCCCATTCGCGCCTTCCGACAAAAACGGTACTAAGCGCATTACTTTCGGGCGGTAAACCATAGCGTTGACGTATTCCGTATAAACAATCCACACTTCATCAATCGCCCCTTTTTCGAAATCCCGCATAAATGGGGTGATAATCTCGCGGGACATGCCGGAATCTATATTAGGCGGTATCTGATGATAGGATTTAAAAACATTGCGATTTGTCTTTTGAAAATAATCCATTGTTTTTTTGCCTATTGCCGTAATCTTGAAAATGGCGTTGGCATTTTCATTCATAAAGCGGGAAACGGTCCTTAAGAGATTGGCATTATATCCGCCGCAAAGGCCCTTTCCGGAAGCGATGGCAACAAGCCCGATGCGGCTTACAATCCTGTTTTCGGCAGTCTCCCGATGTAATAATTTATGCGTCATAAGCTCTGGCGGCAGTGTGGCTAGAATATTATCCATAATAGACTGTAACTTAGCGGAAAAGGGACGGATGGCGTTCAGCTTTTCCTGCGCTTTTTTAAGCTTGGAAGCGGAAACCATCTCCATCGCCCGCGTAATCTTTTTAATATTGTTTACGCTTCTGATTTTCCGCTTTATTTTTCTTATTCCGAGCATATTTTACTTTTTAAGAGTTTGGCTGTATTCATCAATCGCTTTTTTGATATTATTAACCGTCTGCTCCTCCAGTTTCTTGGTTTTCCTGATGGCTTCCCTGATGCCGGGATGCTTTTCTTTAATAAAGAGGTCCAGCCCGTTTATAAAAGGTGTAACTTCATTCATCGGAAGATTATCAAGATATCCGTTCGTCCCGGCGAAGATTATAACAATCTGGTCTTCAACCGGCATGGGCTGGTACTGAGGCTGTTTGAGTATTTCCACCAGGCGCTCTCCACGGGTAAGCTGTGCCTGGGTGGCTTTGTCCAAGTCCGAGGCGAACTGGGAAAAAGCGGCCAGCTCCCTGTATTGGGCAAGGTCCAGTTTTAATTTTCCGGCAATCTGCTTCATGGCCGGAATCTGCGCCGAGCCGCCGACGCGCGATACGGAAATGCCGACGTTGATGGCCGGCCGAACGCCCGCGTAGAAAAGGTCCGGGTCAAGATATATCTGGCCGTCGGTGATGGAAATAACGTTTGTCGGGATATAACCGGAAACGTCGCCGGCCTGGGTTTCGACAATCGGCAAAGCGGTCAAAGAGCCTCCGCCCAATTCCGCGGATAATTTCGCCGCTCTTTCAAGCAGCCTTGAATGCAGGTTGAAAATATCACCCGGGTAAGCCTCGCGTCCGGGCGGGCGCCGCAGGAGCAAAGATAGCTGGCGGTAAGCCTGGGCATGCTTGGAAAGATCGTCATAGATAACCAGGGCATGCTTGCCTTTATCGCGCAGGTATTCGCCCATAGCGCATCCGGCATAAGGCGCGATATAAAGAAGCGGAGCCGGGTCGCTGGCGCTGGCCGCCACGACCGTGGTGTATTTCATCGCTCCGTATTTTTCAAAGGTATTGACAATTGACGCAATGGTCGAAGCTTTTTGCCCGATGGCGACATAAATACAAACCACATCGCCGTCTTTCTGGTTAAAAATAGTATCAATAGTCAAAGCGGTCTTGCCGGTTTGGCGGTCGCCGATAATAAGCTCGCGCTGGCCGCGGCCGATTGGGATCATTGAATCAATCGCTTTCCATCCGGTCTGGAGCGGCTCTTTCACCGGCTGGCGCTGGACGACATTAGGAGACCCGCCTTCAAGCGGATAGCGATGCTCGGTGACAATCGGGCCTTTGCCATCAAGCGGCTGGCCAAGCGCATCAACTACCCGGCCGATAAGCGCTTCCCCGACCGGTATTTCCATCACACGCCCCGTGCATTTAACCTGGTCACCTTCACGGATAATAGTATCATCACCCAAAACCACGCAACCAACGCTGTCTTCTTCCAGATTAAGCGCCATTCCGTAAATAGACTCCCTGTTTTCCTTGCTGCCGCCTGACGGGATAAATTCAACCAGCTCGGAGGACATAACTTTTTCCAACCCGTAAACACGGGCAATACCGTCGCCCACTTGAAGCACGGTCCCTACGTTTTCCATTTTAAGGGCGCTTTCATATTTGGAAATTTCTTTCTGGAGAATAGAACTGATTTCTTCCGGTTTAAGTTTCATATAATCGATCTCCTTTCAGAACGCTTATGTCTATATCTTGCCGTCATTGCCAGCAGTTAGTATAACTTGCTTAGCGCGTTTTATACGCCGATATACGATAATGAAAAGCACCGCGACAACAACAGCAATAAAAAGCACTATTTTAACATCAGAGATAAAGAAAGCAATCGCTTTTATATGGGCGCTGAAATAATAACCAACCCAAACCAAAAAGGGAACGCTTATCAGGGCGGCCAGGAAATCCATTACGAAAAATCTGCTTACTTTCATGCGATACGCTCCGGCAAGGGCGTATATCCCGAATCTCAATCCCGCGGCAAACCGCCCTAAGAAAATGGTTATACGCCCGTATTTGGCGTAAAAATGGCCGATGCGCTCCTGCCGTCGGGGGGTAAAAATCCAGGAGAAAAGCCTCATGCTGAAAAGCGTCTTCCCGAAATGGTAACCAAGCCAGTAAACTATCAAATCACCGATTAAAATTGAACTCATGGTAACAGCTATCATAATATATATATTCGCCGTGGTTTCCGCCGCGATAAAACCGCCCGCCAAGAGGAAAATATCTTCCGGCAAAGGAAATCCGAACGATGTCAGCAATAACGCCGCGCTAACCGCAAAATAGGAAAGCGATTCCGCATTTACTATAAAAAAATCCAATGCTTTTTCCATACGGTTTACAAGACGTCTATATTACTCAGTTTTCCCTGCTCAATCCGGCTGAGCATGTGAGTTTTTAGGTCATGCAAACGGCTTTTTACGCTTCCGTCAATGACCATATCATCTATTTGCAATATTATTCCGCCCAAAGTCGTTTTATCTATGCTCGTTTCCAAGATAATTTCCCCGGCATTAATCCAGCCCAATCGTTTCTTTATTTTTTCCTCTTCAGAAGAAGTCAACGCGGCAAAAGACCTCACATTAACCCGGACGACTCCATTATATTGGTCCAAAAGAAACTTGTAGGTAGTAATAATATCCGGCAGGTATTCCATGCGCCGTTTCCTGATAAGCAATTCCATGAATTTTCCGCACAGCGGCGACAAAGAACCATTTGTAATTTTATTCAGCAGCTCATACTTGTTTTTGGCGTTTATTAAAGGGTTATTAAGCACCAGCTTTAACTTGCCCACCGCATTATACGATTCGCCGAGATATTCGAGCTCGTCTTTTATCTCTTTGATAAGGCTCTTCGCCCTGGCCATGTTAAACACGGCTACGGCATAACGTTTGGCGACTATATCAATAAGCATGTTTCTTATTTCTTCCCGGGAATTTCATCCATAAACTTTTCCGCCAGCTGGTGATGGATTTTCTCGTCCATGGTGTTTCCGATAATCTTGGCGGTAGTCTGGAAAGAAAGGTTTACCACTTCTTTTTTGAGTTCCACCAAAGCTTTTTTAGTTTCCTGCGCGATTTCTTCCGCGGCTTTCTGCAAAATTTTATCCGCCTGGGCGTGGGCTTCGGAGATTATTTCCGTCTTGGCGGCCAAGCCTTCCTTGATGGCTTCCTGCATTTTATCGTAAGCCGTCTTTTCGATTTTCTTCAGTTCCGCCTGGTATTTATCCTTCAACGTGGAAATTTCTTCCTTGCTTTTCTCGATTCCCTGGTAAGTCTCTTTGATTTCGTTGTTCCTTTCATCCAGGTATTTAAGCACCGGCTTAAAAAGGAACTTGCTTAAAACAAGGACCAGGAATATGAAACTGATAGTCAAAATGAGAATCACCTGCCATTGGGCTCCCATCATCTGTAAAAAAGTATCCATAGCCTCCTCTCTGTAGCAAAGAGCGTAGAGCTTATAGCGTAGGGATTATCCGGCGCCTTGTGCCGGGATGTGCCCTACGCTCTATGCTTATTATTTAATGCCCTGCCCCTTTTGCTTTAAGATAACCATCCTCGGCTTGCATGGCATTAACTTTTTCCACCCCGTATTTCGCCTTGATTACATCATCAAGGTTTCCCTTAAGGAAGATACCGGTAACAAGCAGGGTATAAATGACCAGCGTTTCAATCAGGGCCAAGCCGATAATCAAGGCCGTGAAGATACGGCCGCCTGCTTCGGGCTGGCGGGCGATGGATTCCACCGCGCTGCTGATTGCCTTTGCCTGACCAAACGCCCCGGCAAGGGCCGCTAAAGCCATTCCTAATCCGATGCTTAATCCCAAAAGTCCAATATTCCAATCCACTCCTTCTCACCCCCCTTCGTCTGTTATAAACTTTAAATCAATGGCTCTCTTCTTCGTGAGCCGTTAAAATCATAATATAAATACAGGTCAACGCCGTAAATATGAAGGCCTGTAGGAATGAGGTAAACACCGCCAACAAAAACATTATCATCAGCAAAATGAAAGGGAATGGGGCAAAAAGCCCGGCGTTTTTGACCAGCCCGACAATAGATAAAATTATCATATCCTCCCCAGAAATATTCCCGAAAAGACGCAAAGAAAGCGAAACCGGTTTTATCAATTCTCCCAGAAGATGGATGGGAAACATGAGAGGGGCCAACGCCCACATAATCGCGCCCTTAGGCGACCCGGCAAAATGCTTAAGATATCCGAGGATACCGTGCGCCCTGATAGCCACTGCCTGGACATAAATTATTACGGCGACGGCCAGTGCAATGGTCATATTCCAGTTAGCCGTAGGCGACATCATACCGGGGATTAAACCCATTAAATTAAGGCAGAAAATAAATACAAAAACCGTTCCTAAAACGGGCAGGTATTTGCGCCCGCCGTGCCCGATTAACGAATCCAGCAAATTAGCCAGTTTTTCTACGATGACTTCAAAAGCGGATTGGAACCGGCCCGGTGTTTTCTTAAGGTTTCGCGAGGCTATGATTGAAACTACCGTCAAAACTATGATAATCAACCAGGCGAAAACGATTAATCCTAAAAGCTGCTCACCGCGGTGCGAATCCATAAGGAAATCCGGCAGTAAATTATGTTCCTTGAGAATATAATACAAGGCCGTTACAAAAGTCGGCGGATGCATTTTTACTTGCCCTTTGCTAAATTAAAGGTTAATAAAATTCCGGTAATTATTATGGGTCCGATTGCCAAACCAACAACAAAATGCGGGGTATCCAACCAGCTTAATCTGGTTATGCCGTAAATTAAAAGGCCCAGGAAGATGAATTTAGCCAGCAGGATAAAAATCACGGCGATGCGGCTGAGCTTATTTTTAGAGCCCTTTATGCGGATTAAAGCGGGAAGGATTAATTTCCATGTCCAGAAAGGGATAATCGCTGATGTAATTCCTATAAGCAAGCTAAACAAAGCGTACATAATCTGTCATTCTCTAAAAAACTTGCGCCCCATCCGGTACGCCTGTAAAAAACCGGCCGCCAAACCGATAATCGTAAAGACAATCGCCAGCCAAGGGCCGGTTGATAATATCCTATCGCCTAAAAAGCCGATTAAATATCCTACCCCTGTCCCGGCGATGACCGTTGAACCGATGACAAAAACCAGGCCTGTTTTCTGTAAATCACCGCGGGTGGACATTTATTTAAACCGCTCCAGATAAATCACGTAATGATAATACTTATAAAAATTATTGTCAATTAATATGGATAAACAGTTTACTTCCCTGTTTTTATATAACCTATTTCCTTAAATATATCTTAAGATATGCGCTGCCTTTTCCCGATAAAACAATATAATACCGCTTTATTTTAATTGAAGGAGGATTAGAATGAAAAAGTTTATCTTTTTGGTTATTGTCATTGTTGTGGGTTATTTTGTTTACACCAAATATTTCAAGAAACCAGCCGCCCCGGAACCGCCGTCCAATCCTCCGGTTGCCACACAACCCCCTGCAGCCAACGATGAACAAGTGGTTAATACCGATGGAATGAAACTCTTTAAAGATGGTGAGTTTAAAAGCGCCTCCCGTCAACTGGAAAAAGAACTGAAATCAGCTCCGGCAAGCGAACAGCCCACTATCTTAAGCACCCTGGCGCAATGTTATGATAAGCTTGAAAATAAAACCAAGGCAGTTGAAACCTGGAAGCGCCTGGTAAATGATTTTCCCTCAAGCCAGCTATGCGGAGATGCTTATTACGCCCTAGGCAGGAATGAATCAGAAACAGAAAAACAGATGGAAAACTATAAAAACGCGGTGGAAAAATATCCGGAAAGCGCCGGGGCTAAGATGGCTGCCTGTGACCTGGGTGATTATTACCTTTCCCTTGCATCGTTAAACGAAGTGGAAAGGCAAGCCAAGGCGCGCAAGTGTTATACCCTGGCTTTGAAAAACAATCTCTCCGCGGAAAAAAGAGCGGATGTAAAACGCAAGCTGGAAGCTATTAACCGCAATCTTTTCTTCTCGAGCATGATTAATCCTTCGGATAGCATCGCTTATAAAATCCAGCCCGGAGATAATATCTGGAAAATTTCCCGAAACTATAAACTTCCCGAAGGCAGCGACAGCGAAGGGCAACAATACCGCGGTTTAATACGACTTATCAATCATATGCAGACATCGAACATTAGGGCCGGCGATACCTTGAAAGTCATTACCGGGAAATTCAGCATGGAAGTGGATAAAAGCGCTTTTATATTAACGCTATATCTAAACGGCGAATACATCAAGGAATACAAAATAGCCCATGGCAATCCCAAAGAAAGCCCGACGCCCGAAGGCACTTTCCATATCAAGGGAGACAGCCGCCAGGTTAATCCTGTCTGGTATTTTACGGATAAAACCAAGGGCACGACAGAAGCGATTCCTTTCGGCGACCCACGCCATGTCATCGGCACGCGCTGGATGGGTTTTAAGGAAAACCCTCAATTAGGCATTCACGGCACCAGCGCACCTGAAAGTATCGGCAAAGCCGTTACCAACGGTTGTATCAGGCTGGTTAACCAAGAAGTAGAGGAGCTTTTTGATATCGTCGGCGGTGATACCGAGGTTGTGATCCACGAATAACTTTTACATCCCTTTGTTGTTTTTGTAACCGATGAAAGGTTTAGCTTCGGGGGAGCCTCCGCCGAACCTTTATTTCTTATCTTTTATCTTTTCCTTCTTTTCTATCTCGTATTGGCTGAAAGTAACGCTTATCGGATTAACTTCATTCCTTCTCTCAAGCACCTTTCCTTTGCTGTCCAGCATAGTGAATTTCATTGAAGAAAACAGCATGAATTTATCCTGATAAGTATAAGTAAAATCAATTGTTATCCTATCAAGGAAATTGTCTTCGTTATCCGCCTTGGTAATATCAAGCTGTTTTATTCCCCATAATTTGTTGTATTTCTGGGGAGTTATCGTACCAATCAATTTTTCTTTTTCTGTCCGCAGCTCGAACTTTGTTATCTGATAATCCTTGTTAATCCAGATAGCCAGTGATTCGAATGGATTTTTTTCTTCCGTCTCTTTCTTACTCCTATCACGCAGGCGGGGTGTTTTCTTTTCCGATTTTTCCTTCTTCTTGGGAATTGCTTCCACCTTGTTAAGGTTACGAAGGTCCTTGCTTAACACCATTTCATATTTATCCTCATCTGAAAGGGAATTTAATGCTTTAACGACTTCATTCACAGGGTTGGCTGCCTGGAATAATTGCCTCATGGCTAATTCCATCAATTGCGCACATATCCTGGTATCTTCTCTTCCATCCTCGCCGAAATAAGGAGGGATTTCCCTGGGCTTGACTGTAACCGGCTTATTCGGCTCCCAAGCCAGCTCATAATCGACATTGTCCAAAATCACCTTGCTCCGCAAATTAACGGATTTAACGATCTCCGGAGATTTAATAAAGCAAGTATAACGACGGAGTTCTTCTTTAGTCAGGTCGTAATAACTATCCGCGCATTTTTGGAGTATCTCGCCGGCGGTTTCCTCCTTATCTTCTTTTGCCCCGTCTTCGGCTCTTATGGTTAACCCGGCCATTAATCCAGCCAAACACAAACCGATTATAAAATAGCGCATAATGCCTCCATATTTATATTTTGACTTAATCCGGATATAAGATATACTTTTCTCTTTAATATGTCAAGCCTAAAAACAAACGCGTTTAAGGATTATAGTTCCGCATACAGATACCTTTGCCGTTTTACGGATTATGAGCGCATGGTAAAATTCCACTCTCCAAGAAAGGCGTTTAACCTTAAGAAAATCACCGCCTTCTTAAAGGCGCTCGGCAATCCGCAGGATAAAATAAAAACCATCCATATCGCCGGCACCAAGGGCAAGGGCTCAACCGCCATTTTCCTGTCCCGCCTGCTTCAGGCAAGCGGGTTTAAAACCGGATTATTCACCTCGCCACATCTGGTTGATTTAAGCGAACGGATTCAGATAAACGGCGCGCCCATCTCCCGCCATGCCTTTACATATATGATGAATAAGCTTCGCCCATATCTCAAACGCTTTAAACCAACATTTTTTGAGATAATGACCACGCTTGCCTTGTGTTATTTCGAGGAAGAAAAAGTGGATTATGCGATAATGGAAACCGGACTGGGAGGAAGACTTGATGCGACAAACGCCATAAATCCGCTCCTTAGCTTAATCACCCGTATAGATTTTGACCACATGGATAAATTAGGCAACACCATTTCTTCTATCGCAAGGGAAAAAGCCGGGATTATCAAGCCTAAAACACCAATCTTTACTATAAAACAACTACCTGAGGCAGATAAAGTTATCCGCGCGGTTACCTGCAGGCAAAAATCCCCGTTAAAGATTATCCCGCCATTTTCCGGTAGGCTTCCGGTTCACGGTCGCCACCAGGAAGAAAACTTTGCCCTCGCCTTAAGCGCCTTAAAATATATCTTACCTAATAAAAACCATGAGCTAAAAACTAAAATGCCTAGTCTCGCTCTGCCTGCTCGAATCGAGGTTGTCTCCAAAAGCCCTACGACTATTCTGGACACTTCGCATAATCCCGTATCAATCAAGGCGCTGGTTAAAACCATCAAAGAAGAATTCCTGTATCGAAAATTAATCCTTGTCCTAGGTATCATGCGCGATAAAGAAACGGATAAAATACTTGGGTTTATATTACCTCTTGCTGACGCCGTTATATTCACCCGGGCAGACAACCCGCGCTTCCTTGCCCCGATAGAATTCATTCCTTACATAAAAGACATGAAGTTATCCATCCCGATATTCCTTGAACCTGATTGCAAGGAAGCATTAAAAACAGCACGGGTGCTGGCATCAAAGAAAGATTTGATAGTAATAACGGGCTCGTTCTATCTGGCAGGGGCGCTGTATAAAAAGTTACATCCGGGTTAATTGTCATTCTGAGCGTAGTGAAGAATCTCATTTCAAGCACAAAAAGAGGCCCTTCCCCCATACCCAAATGGTTTCCAGTCGGTTGACTGAATACCGAATATCTTTCTATGCCATTTAGGTGCGGGGCGAGGGTGACAGGCTAAAGCTTCAATCTGTTTTGACCTTTTAGTGTGAGCCTTCAAGATGAACTCTAAGATAACCGCTCAATTCCTTGAAATGTTTTATCCATATTCTGGCATGGGGATCCCAAGCATCTGCTTTCTTATGCATTTCCGGATAAGTCTGCTGCGCCAGGAAAAAGCAAATATTCTGCGCCTGCCACAATTCTGGCTCTAAAGAAAGCTGGGTAAACAGATTGATAAACTCGGTAACGGTTTCCAATGTCTTTTCATTCCTGGGCGCCACCATCAACCGCTCCATCAGGTGATTAAACACACGGTTTGCCGCTATATTTAAAGCCGTCTTATCAAGCTCAACCGGGCGCCTTTTTATCTCTTCCATGACCTGTTTCATTCTGGATAGATCCAATTCTTCGTCTTCCATTGTCTTTTCCCCGAAGGCGTGCCTGCCCATAGCCGAAAGAAGCGCGTTGTTTAAAATAAAACCGCTGATGGCCGTCAAGGCCTTGGGCATCGGGACTTTTGCCTCGCGTAATATTTCCATCAAAGGATCGTAGCGTTCGTATATCTGCTGGAAAAACGCCTCGGTATCTTTCATGGTATTAGCGACTATCTGCTCCAGTATCCGGCGCTGGTCATCTTTGAACAAATGCCTTAGAGAATAATCGTGCGTTTGGAAATGCTTATCGATAAGATTAATAATTTCAGGAATGCTTCCTTTCATCGTGGCGCTTTTTATTTCCTTCTTCATTACCGTATACGACTCCTCGTTTATATAAAGGCTGACCCCGCCCAAAAGGTTATGTTCCCCCATATAAAGCATCCCGAAATTGACCATCGTTTCTTCCAGTGTGATTTTGGATTTTATTCTGGTTTTTCCGAGAATTACTTTATTACGCCCGCTTGTTAAAACTTCGTGATACTCTTTATGTATATTGTAACAATAAAGCTCGGTTTCTTCTCCGCTTCCGTTACCATTGAATCCATTATGATTAAAAAGGGACATGATGGCGAAGTGCGCGCCTACGCTCACCAAGGTCGCTTCCATCGGACGGACCAGCTTTTCGTAAACGATGGCGCCGTTCGGGTAATCCGCAAGGTTGCCTTTCGCCTCGGCTAAATTATTGATGAATACGGGCTCCAAGTTTTTACCCGTCAGCTCCCTGGTCAACTGGATAGCCCTTGCCGCATACTGCATCACCTGCACAGTTTCTATCCCGGAAATATCGTCAAAGAACCATCCGCAACTCGTATACATGAGCATCGTGTGGCGCTGCATTTCCAAGAGCTTGAGCGCGAACATCTTCTTGTTCTGGGAAAGCTTTTCAATTGCGTGCTTCCGGAAAAACTCGTCTATCGCGTTTTCGGTCCCGTCCGCGTTATGCAAAATCACATCTATATAATCGTTCCTGGCATCCCAGGGGTTTTTCACGTATTGGGCGATGTCTTTTGCGTAAATATCGCTTAAGCGGTCGCGCAGATCGTCCATCGCCTCCCTCAAGGGATTTCTCCAGGCCTGTTTCCATTCCGGATGTGCGCCGCTGTTGCACCCGCAATTATTCTGCCAGCGCTCGACCCCGTGGATACAGCTCCATGAGGTGTTTTCTATTATTTCCGCTTCGTACATGGGCGGATGTTTTTCCAGGAATTCGCCATAGATGGTCAGCTTGGCGAGCTTCTTTGATTCCACGTAATGCAGGCAATATGCCAGGGCCATATCGGCAAAGCGGTGGTGGTGTCCGTAAGTCTCGCCGTCCGTCGCCACATTGATTAACTGCGCCTCGTCGGACTTTTCCGGCGCCGAACCAATCAGGCGGTTGGCAAAAGCCTCCCCGTTATTCAAAAGCGTGCCGAAGGCGACTTCCTGGGCTATCGGCCCGTCATAGAAGAACAAGGTTATCCCTTTACCCGAAGGCAGCCTGCAGGCATAAGAGCGCCTCGGGTCTATTTTGGCGCCGTTAACATCGTGCCAGGCCGTCTCGCCGATTTTACGGATGCGCTTTGCCTGGTGCGGAGCCAGTATGGTGAATTTTATTCCCTGCTCGACGAGTATCTCCAGCGTTTCCAGGTTCACCGCGGTTTCCGGCAGCCACATGCCTTCAGGCTTGCGGCCGAAACGGTATTCGAAATCCCGAATGCCCCAGATTACCTGCGTTTCCTTGTCGCGCCGGTTTGCCAGCGGCATGATGATATGGTTATAACCCTGGGCCAACGCCGCGCCGTGCCCGGAAAACTTCTCCTGGCTGAAGCGGTCGGAATCCTGTATCAGTCGGTAAACCTTCGGGTCGTGCCGCTCCATCCAGGAAAGGAGCGTCGGGCCGAAATTAAAGCTCATCCCGACGTAATTGTTGACGATATCCGTGATGAGACCCTTGTTATCCAATATCCGCGAACAGGCGTTCGCCTCGTAACACTCCGCAGTGATGCGCTCGTTCCAGTCATGGTAAGGCAGGGCGGATTCCTGGAGTTCCACTTCCTCCAGCCACGGATTCTCCCGGGGCGGCTGGTAAAAATGCGAATGTATGCAAAGATATCTCACGGCTCCACCCACGTTGTCACTCCTGCGAAAGCAGGAGTCCTTTCACAATACTGGATTCCCGTTTTCACCCCATGTCCCGCTTTGCGGGACAGGGACTCCCTTTTGGTCCCCGTAGCGAAGCGGAGCGGGGCGGGAATGACAATTAAATAATACATATTTATATCAGCGGTAAAATATCACAATACCCAGCGGCGGTAATGTCAGTAAAAGCGAATAGCCAAATCCATGCCCGGGCTCCTGCTTTGCCTCCACCCCGCCGAAATTTCCGTGGTTCGTCCCGCCGTATATTCCGGAATCGCTGTTTAGGATCTCTTTCCAGAACCCGCCCTCCGGCACGCCCACCCGGTAATGGTATCGCGGAGTCGGCGTGAAATTGCAGGCAACCAGTATTTTCTTATCAGAGCTCGTGCCTTTCCGGGTGAAGCTGATGACGCTCTGTTCCATATCCATGTGGTCAATCCAATCGAATCCGGCCTGCTCGAAATCCAGTTCATAGAGCGCCGGCTCGCTTTTATATAACTTATTCAAATCCTCCACCCAGCGCTTGACCTCTTGGTGCGGATAATACTGCAGGAGATGCCAGTCCAGGCTCTGCTCGTGGTTCCATTCATCCCGCTGGGCGAATTCATCCCCCATAAAAAGCAGTTTCTTCCCCGGATGGGTGAACAGATAGCCGAAAAGGAGTTTCAGGTTGGCGAATTTCTGCCAATCATCCGCCGGCATCTTGCCGATAAGCGAGCCCTTCCCGTGCACCACCTCGTCGTGTGAAAGCGGCAATGCGAAATTCTCCGTAAAGGCATACCACATGCTGAAGGTCAAATCGTTGTGGTGATATTTGCGGTAAATCGGGTCTTTGGAAAAATAGCATAGAGTATCGTGCATCCAGCCCATATTCCATTTTAAGCCGAAGCCAAGCCCGCCGACCGAAGTCGGCCTGGTGACCATCGGCCAGGCAGTCGATTCCTCCGCGATGGTTATGGCATCCGGAAACGCACCGTAAATGGTTTTGTTCAGGCACTTGATAAAATCTATTGCCTGCAGGTTTTCCCTGCCGCCGAATTCGTTGGGAATCCATTCACCGTCTTTCCTGGAATAATCCCGGTAAAGCATGGATGCCACCGCGTCCACCCTGAGCCCATCCGCATGGTATTTATCCATCCAGAAAAGCGCGCTGGAAATGAGGAAATTCTTCACCTCGCAGCGGCCGTAATTAAAGATGTAGCTTTTCCAGTCCGGATGGAAGCCTTCCTTATAATTGCTGTGTTCGTAAAGATGCGTCCCGTCGAAATAAACCAGGCCATGCTCATCCGAAGGAAAATGAGAAGGCACCCAATCCAGGATTACCCCGATATCGTTCTGGTGGAGCAAATCCACCAGATACATAAAATCCTGCGGTGTGCCGTAGCGCGAAGTCGGCGCGAAATAGCCCAGGGATTGGTAGCCCCAGGAACCGTAAAACGGGTGCTCCATGACAGGTAAAAGCTCCACGTGGGTAAACCCCATCTCCTTGACGTATTTGACCAAATCCGGAGCAAGCTCGCGGTAGGAAAGTAACCTGGAGCCTTCCTGCGGATTCCGGCGCCAGGAGCCCAGGTGGACTTCATAAACGGAAATCGGGGCGCTGAGCTTATTATGGTCATGGCGCTTGGACATCCAGCCGGCGTCGTCCCATTTATAATCTATATCCCAGACGATTGAGGCGGTCTTTGGGGGCGTTTCGCAGTGGAAGGAAAAAGGGTCCATCTTTTCCGCCTTGTAGTTATTGTGCTTGCTTGCGATGTGGTATTTATAAACAGTCCCTTGCTTAAGTCCCGGAATAAAGCCTTCCCAGATGCCGGAGGAATCCCAGCGTACGGCTAAGGGGTGTGACGATTTATTCCATCCGTTAAAATCGCCGATGACAAAAACGCCCTCGGCATTCGGCGCCCACACTGCAAAATAAACTCCTGAGACGGCGACTCTCCCTCTTTGCCCCGAACTGCCTGGTCGGCAGTCAGGGGATGAATCAGTCGTCCCATCCGAAGGAATGTGACTTTCATCTATTTTCATGACGTGAGCGCCAAGTTTATCGTATAACCTGAAATGCGAGCCCTCCTTAAAGAGGTAGACATCGTGGTCGGTGATTAAACCCTTGCCGTAAACGACAGAGTGTTTTGAATTCATACGAAGTAGAGTATTTAACTAAAAATACGCTTCGGGTCAAATGAAATGCGGTTAATGTTATTTTAACAGGGACTCTTAAGAGACCTATATCCCTAAAGGGGAGGCTGCCGCACAGAGACTATAATTTTAGTCAAAAGAAAAGAGATTGCTGATATTCTTAACAGGACTGGACAAAACTTGAACCATAAAAACGTAAAGATAATTTTGTTTCGCCTAAAAAGAAAGGGGCGAATTTTACTCCGCCCCCTTTTATCAAATTATCAACGTATAAGCTTGCCTATACCTGTGAAACTTTAACAGACAGATACAACTGCGGAACGTCCTTGTAAACGGGCCCGTTATCCTTGCGTAGTAGAACGGAGTCCCGATTCTCGGGGACGAAGTCCAAGTGAGAAGCACCGCCCGGAGTAAAGCGATTCAGTTTTAGCCCCTTATTTATTAATTCCA
>JACQZI010000020.1 GCA_016207825.1 Planctomycetota bacterium
CAAGACAACTACTAAATTCTACTGGGGTGATGACGTGAAACAAGCCGGCGATTATGCTTGGTATGAGGATAATTCAAACTATACCACCCATCCAGTCGGACAGAAAAAGCCGAACGGGTTCGGGCTATATGACACTGCCGGTAATGTCTGGGAGTATTGTGCTGATTGGTATGATGAGACCTATTACGAAAATAGTCCTAAGGACAATCCGCAAGGGCCGGCGAGCGGGGAATTCAAAGCCGTTCGCGGCGGCAGTTGGTACGGTGCCACAGCATACTTGCGGGTGTCTGACCGTGGCTACGCCGGGTGGACTGGCACGGGACGGAACAGCCTTGTGGGCTTTCGCCCAGCTAAGACGAAGTAGCCTTTTACATCTTTACTTTTTGGGTTCAGGGTGCGTCGGGTTATGCGAGTGAGTGCGTTTTTACGATGGGCATCCCATATCTTTACGAGTGGTACCCCATACTTTGGTAAGCAGTGCCCCATACCTTTGTGAAGGGGAGTCCATACCTTGGTAAGCGGTACCCCATAGTTTTGTAAGAGGCGCCCCATATCTTGGTGACTGGTACCCTATACCCTGACAAGTGGCTCCCCATACTCTGATAAGAGGTGCCCTATACCTTGGTGAAGACTACCCCATAGTTTTGCGATGGGTACCCCACGGCCTTACGAGGAGGGGAGCACGGCTTTATAAAGAATCCCCCACGGCGGGGGGTGTGCCTACCCCCCTACGTTTGACTTTACCAAATTTTCTAATTCCTTATGGGTCAAGATGATACGAACGAAAATGAGCCCGCAAAAAATACCATAATTCCAGCCTTTAATGAGTACCCTCTCAAGGATATTAAACACTGGGTAAAAAAGGCCTACGCCAGAGCACGGCGTCAAGTCCACTGGCGTAAAGCTGAAAAGATTAAGGCAATGATGCCGATAGAGACGGCGTCGTATGCCGAGCGGAAGGTATTCGGCAACTGGCGATTGGTGGCGCCATACCGTGATACCGTAGGGGCGATTCATGAATCGCCCCTACAGACAGCCATCCGGGCATTGCGGCCTTATATTGTGCAGACCAGATGGGGTCAATTCCGGCGGCAATTCGTTAAGCGCCTCAAACTCGCCTTTAACGCGATATGTGATTCTGATTATGACCAGAAGATGGTGGACCAGGTCAACGGCTGGCTGGATGAGTTGGTGGCGTCTTTCGTCTCTTCCGCCTCAGGCGGACCCGCCTTTGGCGGGCGTCCCTCGTCTTTCGTGGTCAGGTTCGTCCTTCGTCCCGAGACCGCGCAGGGTTATAGTTCCCCGGAATTCCTGAAAATAAGAAGCGCTATCTGGGAACGGTTTACCGGCAAGGGGCTTGATTTGAACCGGTTTACCAATCCCACGGCGGCCGGCCGCCAGATGGAGATGGAGTTGGAGTGCCATGGTAAAATGATGGATATAAAGGACGCCTGAATTACATTATTAGGGTAGGAATGAAAGAAAATAAAAATGGGCTTGTGATATAAATAATCAATGACTAAATATTTGATTTCAAAACCCGTTAAGGGTAGAATAAAAGTAAACTACCAAAAAGATAGGAGGTTTTTTATATGCCCATCGCCATGAAATGCGAATGCGGAACGGATTATAATTTCAAGGACGAATACGCCGGTAAAAGCGTCCAATGCCCCAAATGCAAAAAGGTGTTTGCGGTCTGCCTCCAGGGGCAGGATGCCGCCACCCAGCCGGGCGACCAGGTTTTCAACCGTAATAAGTTCCTCCTAAGGCAGAAACATTTCGCCATTTCGGAAAAATACGACGTTTGTGATGAAAAAGGCGTGCCTATCATCTTCGTCCAGAGGCCGATGCATCTTTTGCGGAACCTGGGCGCCATCTTCGCCGGATTCATGGCGGGCGGGCTGGTTGCCACGCTCTTCGGCATACTGGCAAGCTTAACTTCCGGCGCGCTCCAGGCCGTGCTTGTTATCCTTGCCGTGCTCGGCGGGCTTTTCGGCATCATTGCCGTTTCGATAATGCTCTATGCCAAGCGCCACATTACTTTTTACCGCGATAAGACCAAAAAGGAAAAACTCCTCGAAGTGCTCCAGGATAAAAAAGTCCAGATAATCAACGCCACCTTTACCGTCCGGTCGCCGGACGGCGCCGAATTGGCGACTCTCCATAAAAATTACCTTTACAATATAATACGCAAGCGCTGGTATTGCTACAAGCCGGATAAATCTATTTTGTGCCTGGCAAAGGAGGATTCGATAATCCTTTCCCTGATACGCCGGCTCCTGGGCAATTTCTTTGGGCTTTTAAGGACGAATTTTATCATCCTCGAACCGGCCGGGGAAAAAGTCATCGGCGAATTCAACCGCAATTTCACCATTTTGGACCGTTACGTTCTGGATATGTCGGCTGATGCCTATAAGACATTGGACCGGAGAATCGCCATTGCGTTGGGTGTAATGCTCGATACAGGCGAAAAACGCTGATTTAAATATGGAAACACCAAGCCAAAACGAAGCAAAACCCACGGCCAATCCGCTCCCGGCGGTTTTGATTACGGATAACATGCTGGCGGATTCATCCGATGAATCTGGGAAAACGGATTTTGAAAAGGACATATCGTTCCTTCCGCCTTTGACCATAGCGCTTATCGGCATAAATATCCTTGTTTTTATATGGGAGCTTGCCGCGGGCAAGCTGGAAAACGAGGTCGCCATTATCAGCGCCGGCGCGTTATACCGCCCGTTGGTCATGCAAGGCGAGATATGGCGCCTTATTACCTGCATGTTCTTGCACGGCAGTTTTGACCACTTAATCGGCAACTGTATCGCCTTTTACATCCTGGGGATGGCATGCGAACACGCTTATAAATATTACAAGACTTCTATAATTTATTTTTTGAGCGGGATAAGCGGCGCGCTTTTTAGCATTTTGATACATGAAGGCCCTTCGGTAGGCGCTTCGGGCGCCATTTTCGGGCTGATGGGCGCGGCCGGCGTCTTCTTTTACAAGCACCAAAAGCATTTTTTCCTGCGCGATAAACGCATCGGGTTCATCATCGTTATCTGGGCTTTGTATCAAATCGGGACCGGGTTTTTAACCCCGTTCATAGATAATTCCGCCCATATCGGCGGGTTTATCGGCGGGGGAGCGATTACTTTCTTCTTAGTCCCTGAATTAGTGGCGCCGGCGAGCCCTAAAGAACCGGTGACCCTATTGCAACTCGAAGAGAAAAATATTTATGGGATGTAAGAGAGCTGTTCGGAAACCAGATACTTTTAAAAAGGAGCTGTTATGAATTCGCTTCCGGAAGAAAATCCTTCCCCGGAAATGCCCAAGCCCGAACCGTCTAAACCGGAATCACCGACGAATATTCCGGAGCCGGATATAAAACCATTTGCCGATGCGCTTGAGCCGCCGCCCATTCCCAAGCCGAAAAAGGCGTCTATCATCCCGGATATCACCGGAATCGCCATCCTTGCCGTTTTCCTTTTGATAATTTTGTTCGACTACTTTATATACCAGGGCTCGGAAAGATCCGGCGGCGCCGGTCTGGGTGTTTTAATCCTGCTCTCCGCGATAGTCATCTGGTTCGTGGAAAATAAGCCGCTGACCAAGTCCTCTGTCATCTGCGGTATTCTGGTGCTTATTTTCGCCCTGCGGACTATTTGGCAAGCGGTTTCGTTGGCTGAAATAATCTCTTTTATGCTTCTTTTTACATTTGCCTGCTCTTCAAGGCAATTCTTAATCCATATCCCGGAACTGTGCCATTATTTTTTGTTGACTTTTGTCGCCATCCCTCTGACGTTATTGGGGTTTGGCAAAACCTTTATGCGCTTTGGCGCTAAATCCCCCGGCTGGAGCCTGAAAGGATTTCGTATCGGGCTGACCTGGCTGATTCCTGCCGCGGTTGTCCTGGTTTTCCTTTTCATCTTTGCCATGGGAAATATTGTGGTCGAATCGTGGATGGGAGACGCCTGGGACTGGGTTTGGAAACAGATTTCCAATATTTTTGAATACATATCATTCGGCCGTCTCTTTTTCTGGATAGTATCATTTTTCATCGCGATAATTTTATTGATACCTAAAAACATCAAGCGGACTATCCTGACCCCGTTTCTCGGCGAAGATGAGAAAATGGAGGCCAGATCGCCTTTGCCCGCGGTTGATTTGCGGGAGACAATCGCCATCAATACGCTTATTGCCGTGAACGTTCTCTTTTTCGTTTACAATGCGGTGGATATTTCGTTCCTTTGGATAAAGCGCGCCTTGCCAGAAGGCTTTGCGTATTCAGTATACGCCCGCAGCGGAACGCTCTGGTTGACCATGGCATTGGCTTTAACCAGCCTGATACTGGGGATTATTTTTATCCGCGACCTTAATTTCCACCGCCGGGCGTCTTTTTTGAAGATTCTTTCCTGGATTTGGGTGGCGCAGAACCTGGTCTTGGCGCTTGCCACTTTCCGCCGTCTGCAGGTATACATTGATTATAACGGTCTTACGCGGCTGAGGATTGTCGGCGCTTACGGGATTACTTTAGTGGTCATCGGGCTTTTGATCGTTGCCTTTAAGATGCAAAGGGTGAGGAGTTTCCTGTGGATGATACGCCGTCATTTGCTTGCCTTTGCGCTGGCGCTTTTCGCGCTTGCCGTAACGCCGATGGACTGGCTGGTTTTTAAATACAATACCGGAATCATACTTTATGAGAACCCGCGTTCAGCTATCCAATTAATCGTTCAGCCCATCACTGCCGAAGGAATCCCGCCGCTCATTCCTTTATTGGATTCTAAGGACCAGGCTATCCGCGAAGGGGTTGCCGGCATACTCCTCAGGGAGCAGGCGAGATTGCAAAAGCTGAAGGATGCGGAAACCCGCTGGGCGGATAAAGAGCTTTCCCGCTCCAATGCCCTGGAGGCGATTAAATCCGCCCGTCCTAAATTGGACGAAATCATTCCGGATGGGAATTGGCAGAAGGCATTAAAGCAACTGGACGATTACGCCAGAAGATGGTGGTAAAACCTGCCGGAAAAGACTCTTTGCGGAATCAGGCTTTCCTGATTTTGTAGGTGTCCTACACTTTAAAGCCGGATATTATTTATGATGCCGTATCCCGTGAAGTAATGTCCTGAAGATATAATATGTGCTGAAAAGGATTATGGACAGCGCCGTCCCGAAACACAGTATCACCAGCGATTCGTAAGCACCCTGGTACATATCCATGCTTGAGGCGTTGGGGCGTGAGAGCATGTATTGGAATACCGCTTCAAACGCCATTGCCGTTGCCAATATACTCGCCATGAACGATAATACCCCCAAGCCTTTCAATACCTTGGGCCAGAACAGGAACTTCTTAAAGCCGTCAGGCAATTGGCTATTGGAAGAGATGTATTGGCGGGCCTTGGAAAGATTCTTGATATTGGCGATAACCGCCGCAAAAGAGGCAACCAGGAAAAAGCAGAATACCGCGGTATAAGCCGGCCCGCATAATTTTACCAGATGAATAATGCTTGTCCCCATAAGAGCATTCTTTCCGGCTGATTTCAGCCTCAAAGAAATTTATAGCCGCGTTTGTCCGCGTTAACCTGTGTGCAATGAATCACTTCTTAACCAGTGTTTTTACCGTTTTGATGATGCCTTCGGCATCCAGCCCGAGTGATGCCAGTAATTTAGCGCGGTTGCCGTGCTCGATGAATTTATCCGGGATTCCAAGGCACCTGGTTTTTCCGGTGTCCTTGCCTAATCTGTTCAGGCATTCCAGGACCGCCGAGCCGAACCCGCCGCTTGAGGCGTGTTCCTCAACCGTGATAATAAACGGCTGTTCCCCTGCCAGCTTCTTAATCAGTTCTTCATCCAGCGGCTTGGCAAATCTGGCATTGACGACGGTGAGTTCAATCCCTTCCTTTGCCAGAACTTCGGCCGCAGTATATGCCGGATAGACCATCGAGCCGTATGCTAAAATCGCGCCGCCCCTGCCGTCTTTAAGTATTTCTGATTTAGCTAATGCAAGCGGTGCTGATTGGGTAAACAATGGCTTCGGGGTTTCTGTCCGCGGGTAACGGATAAAGACCGGCTGGTTTAATGTCAAGGCAAAGGCAAGCATCTGGGTGAGTTCACTTCCATCTTTGGGCGACATCAGGACGAATTCCGGGAACATCCTTAAATAGGCAATATCAAAAACACCGTGATGGGTGGCGCCGTCGCTGCCGACTAAACCGGCGCGGTCCATGGTAAATACGATATGATTTTTTTGCAAGGCGACTTCCTGGAAAAGCTGGTCAAAGGCGCGTTGTAGGAATGTCGAATAAATGCCGGCGATAGGTTTTAACCCCTGTTTGGCAAGCCCGGCGGCCAGGCCGAGTGCGTGCTGTTCGCAGATGCCGACATCGAAATACCGGTTCGGGTAGGCTTTTTCGAATTCCACAAGTCCCGTGCCTTCGGGCATTGCTGCGGTGATAGCCACGATACGGCTGTTCTCGCGCGCCAGTTCGGCTGCCGAGCGGGCAAAGACATCCGTGTAAGTTTCCGCATTCTGGCGCAGGCTGACTTTACCGTCATCGGAATATTTTACCGGGTTCATGCCGTGCAGGTTACAGGGGTCTTTCATGGCAAGTTCGGAGCCCTTGCCTTTTTCCGTGATGACGTGAATAAGAATGGGCTGTTTGAGTTTCTGTATTTCACGGAATAGCTGTATCATTTTCGGGATATTGTGCCCGTCCACCGGCCCGTAATAGGAAAATCCGAGTTCTTCGAAGATAAATCCGCCCAGAAACGACATCGCCGAGGAGCGCAGGTGGCCTATGGTTTTTCCCACGGTCTGGCCGACCTTGGGCAGGGATTCCGCAATGCGGTAGAGTTCGTTTTTGACATCCTGGTAAAGATGGGTGGTGCGCAGTTTATTGAGATAATTCGCCATTGAGCCGATGGTGCGCGATATTGACATTTTATTGTCGTTAAGAATGACGATTAAGTCCGGCTTGACCGTACCGGCGTGGTTAAGCGCCTCAAAGGTCATTCCGGCGGTCAGGGCGCCGTCGCCTAAGACGGCGATTGCCTTATTATTATTTTTGAGTAGACCATTGGCGCAGGCGATTCCCAAAGCAGTGGAAACCGAAGTGCCGGCATGGCCAACCTTGAACGAATCATAAGGGCTTTCTTCCGGCGCGGTAAATCCGCTCAAGCCCCCGCCCATCCGCAGGGTATCTATTTTATCCAACCGTCCGCTTAGGATTTTATGGGTGTAGCACTGGTGGCTGACATCCCAGGCAATTCGATCTTGAGGAAAATTAAAGACGTAATGCAGGGCGATAGTGAGTTCGATTACCCCGAGGTTGGAGCCCAGGTGCCCGCCGTTTTTATAGACCACTTCTATGATTTTCCGGCGGATTTCCTCTGCCAGCTTGGGCAATTCCTCGACCGGTAATTTCTTCAACTCTTCAGGAGCTTTAATCTTTTCCAGCAATGCCATATTCGGTTTATTATACACAAATAAGCCGCTTTATCAAATAAATCCCGATAGGCCGTTTATGGACAAAACCGATTTCAGTTGACCCCGCCGGATATAATGTGTATCTTGGAATATCCAGCGGGGCAAGCCCCGTTTTATTTATTCTCAGTGTTCTCTGTGCCTCTGTGGCTAATTGAATTATGATATTACAAAATCCGCTTGGTTTATTGGGCCTTTTGCTGATACCGCTTTTAATACTGCTCAAATTCCTCAGGGCGCGCCCGCGCACCGTGGTCGTGCCGAGCCTTTTAATCTGGGAACGCGTCAGCTCCGAAGGCGTTGAGGATAAGAAACATTACCGCTATAATTTCTTATTAGTCCTGCTTATCCAGATTATCGCCATTGCTCTTCTTTCCTTTGCCATGGCCAAGCCCGCCTTTGTCGCCCAGGAAGAGATCCTGCCGGAGATAGTAATCATCCTGGATAACAGCATTGGGATGAAAAGCGCCTCCCAGGGCGGTCCGACACGCCTGGATAAGGCGGTAATGCATCTTCAAGGATGGCTTGCCAGGCAACCAGCGAATCTTCCGCTGACGGTGATACAAACCACCGGCGCGGAGAATCTTGTCCTGCGCCACCTTCGGTCGGCGGACTTAACTAAACAGCTTGATGTGTTATCGCCCAACGAAATAAAGATTGACTGGGCGGATTGGCTGGCAAGGTATTCTTCAGAACTTGGTAAGCTTGGTGTCGATAGCCGCGTGCTTTTGTATTCGGATAGGCATTTGCCGGAATCGATTATCAATCAATTCAGGGTTAAGCCGGTTGAAATACTCTTCGGCGCGCCTTCGCAAAATGCGGCGATTACCCATATCGGGGCAAGGGTGGTTGAAAGGAGAACGGCGGTATTGGTTACAGTAAAAAACTATTCCAATGAGCCGCGGCAGAATGTTCCGGTTGTAATATATTCGGATAATAAAGAGATGGCTAAAGAGGAAATAAGCCTTAATCCGGATGAGGAAAAAGCAGTCGTCTTTCCGGATATCAGCGCGGATAATCCCACGGTTATAGAAGCGCGGTTGGAAATCGGGGACGATTTGGAATGCGATAACAGGGCGTTTCTGACCAAACTCAGCAAAAACAAACAAAAGGTTTACCTGGTCGGCAGGCAGAGCAATGTGCTGACAAGAGTATTAAAGGCGAATCCGTCTTTGGAGCTGGTATATTCTCCCGAGCCACCGGCGGCAGGCACGGACGCTATTTTTATATACAATAATATCAAGCCGCCTGATGGGGCTGATTACAGGAAAGCTGTTGTGGTAAACCCGCTGTATGATTTTTACCGTTTCAAGCTGGCGCGCCTGGAAAGGAGCGATTTCCAGTTGCTTTCCCCTGCATTGAATTCGGAGATTATGGCTAATGTGGATGTTACCGGTTTTCATCTCTGGCAAAGCAGGGGTGTTATATCGGCAGAAGTGGAAAATGAATTTTTGGCGCCGCTCATACGTTCGGGTGATGATATCCTGCTGGCGGAATATAAAAACAAGGGGAACCATATCATCATTTGCGGTTTTGATATGGAATGGGTCAATCCCAAAGAGAGCGATACTGATTGGGCGTTGACGCCATACTTCCCGATTTTCTGGGCGAACCTGATAGAAAGTTTTAGCGGTATTGGACAAGTATCAGAGGGAGAATACGGGTATTACAGGGCAGGGGATTATGCCAAACCGCTTAATGGCTACCAATTAAAGAGCGGATTGTTTGATTCGGTGGGCGGCAAGACAGCCGTTAACGTGGCAGACAGTGCGTCCTCCGATAATAACGGTGTTACGCAGATACCAGAGGCGGTTTCAGGTGCGGGGACTGCAACGATAATCAAAAGCATTGCTCGTCCGGCCTGGTTTTGGCCGGTTCTTTTCGGTTTAGTCTTATTGGTAATTTCCTGGTGGTTGGAAAATAAGGAGGTGAAGTAATGTGATTAGGTTTTTCCTGGTTACTTGTTTAGTCGCGGCGTTGGGTTGTGCTTCCCAGCCGTACCGGGAAAGCATACCCGTTCCGCCTCCGAGCCGTTTTAATTATGTCCATAAACCCTCGACTGAATGCAGTCCGGTGTGTATCCAGCTTAGCCGGATACAGAAACTTGAACATCCATTAGACCGGGTAAAGGAATTATTAAAAGTTGCAGAGATGGAAAGGCTTTCCTGTCATGACCAGTTGTATTTGATAGAGGTAGCTTTGCCTATTGAGATGTTCAGTGCGGAGAAGGTTTTTACGAAGCTTGCCGGATATAAATATTTGTGTTATTCGGTGCGGGATGCTCTGCTTAATTATGCGGAACGACTTAATGTGCACGAACGCAAACAACTCATCCAATTGTTACAGGAAAACAAAGGTGTGCCGGACAGTTTGACGCCTATGGAAAAACTCTGGACGGAGATTTTCTCCGAGGATAATTATACGATACTGGGCCTTTATAAAGAGGGCTTTAAGGAAGAGGACAACCTGGTTATTTTATATCTCAATAAAACCGCGCCTGTCCACAAAAGGGTCGATGTTTTAGCAAGGTGGCGTAAATCTTGGGATAAGGTGACGCCTTGGCATAAAATAATCACGGAGGATTTATCCATGGATGCAACTTCTCTTTTTATACCGCTGGCTTTCGGTTCGGAAGTGCCGCAACCCTTTAAGAGTTCTTACAGCAAATATTGGATCGGCATCTCTAAAGACACGGTTCTTTCGGATGAAGAAATATCTTTGCTTATCAGGCTGAAAACCCTGTGCATATATTACCTTAACCGCAGGCTAGCGAGAGAGTTGACAGAAGCAGAAGTGGTAAAGGTGATGGGTTTTTTAAGCGAAGGGAAGTCCCCGGATGAAATCGCCAAGGGGCTTGAAAAGTAAAGCATACAGTTAATTATCCATCCCGTTAGATTACTCCTTTATTTCAAGGGGAAACATCAATAAAAATATTTGATAATAAGCGATATTTGGCTTGACAACAACAGGCGTAGTTTATATGATACGGCTAAGTTAAAAGGTAAAGAATTCTGTCCGCTATTCTATTGCTTCTCAGCAGTAGGCTCTGCCCTTTGGGGCAGGGGCTGCGATGCTGGACTGCTGGGAAGTCTTAGCGGACAGAAAGTAGAAACCAGTAAGTAGTTCCTTGCCCTTTTTTATTTATCCCGACAGGGCGTCGGGGTTGGGCATAGGAAAAGTAAATATTGGCAATAAATGAAATTGCCCTTGACAAAGAGATTAATAAAAGTTATAGTATCAAACAATAAATAAGGAGGATTGTTATGCAGAAAAACAACCGCGCCGTTAACATAGGAGCTTTCGGCATCGCCTTATTAATATGTATAGCCACCGTAAATCTGGCCTTTGCAGACCCAACCATCACCACAAATTCCCCCTTGCCTGATGCCTTGCTTAATACTGCATATAATAC
>JACQZI010000021.1 GCA_016207825.1 Planctomycetota bacterium
ACAAGGCAGTGCCACCGAATACGCCAATACCAGGTATTATTATAGTGATGGCGGTAACAGGGCCATCCATTATACGGAATCCCTGGTGGATTCAGCCACCAGCACGTATCTGACAAGCAAGAGTTATTATGACGAAGGCGGGAGATTGGAAAAGACGGTCGTTGATGCCGTGGGCGGCGGCTTGAATGAAACAACCTATTTTGAGTACGATAAGTTAAGCCGTCTGACCCTGCGCCATGACGCCTACACCAGCGGGCTGGAAATGATAACGGATAATGTCTATGACAATGCCGGCAGATTGACAGATACCTACCGATATCCCAATGGTGGAAGCCGGGGCGATTACCATACCATGTATACTCATAACGACCGGGGACAAACACTTGAGGTCTACGATGCCAATGGGATATATGCAAATCCGGATTACTGGATAACCAAGAACACTTATTACGTGGATGGTAAACTAAAGAAAACGGAAAACGCCGAAGGCGGCGAGACGTCCTACACCTATAATAACGATGGGACGACCGCCACGATGACCTATAAGCGTGACGCCTCGAACTCCGGGACGACCACTTATGCTTATCTTGATAACGGCTGGCTGGAGACGACGACCTATCCTGACAGCACCGTGGTAACACTCGGATATGACGCTAACGGGAACTTAACGAGCAGACAAGACCAGAACGGGCACGAGATAACCTTTGGCTTTGATGATAATAACCGGCTCACGTCTAAGGTGGTGAGCGTGACAGACACCGTTACATATACACTTGATGCGAATGGGAATCCCCTGACCGTGGACGACCCGACCACTGATATTGATAACACCTATGATTATCTCAATCGGCTGACACAGGTGGTGGATAATAAGCTGAGTAAAACTATAACCTACGCCTATTACGAAGACGGAACCCGTAAGGAGATGAATGGGCCTGAAACCGGTGATAGCGATAAGGTGCAATACGCCTATGATAAAGCCAAGCGGTTATATACGGTAAAATACGGCACCACTCCCACCACCGAAGAAACGAATACCTATAACGCGCTTGGGCAAATTACGCAGAAGACCTTGGGCAACAGCTCTTCGGTGACTTATACCTATAACACCACCACGCGTTGGTTAACAGGGGTTTATAATAACAACACCTCATCCTCAACCTTAATCTCTTCCTTTGTCTATACTCATGACCTTGTGGGAAATCGGATAAGCATGGCTTTGAACGGAGGCGATTCCGTCAGCTTTGGATTTGACAAAACATATCAATTGACAAACGAGACCAGAACTGGTAGCATCACGTATACTAATATATTTGTCTATGATAAAGCGGGAAACAGGAAGCAACAGGGAAGAACAAATAGCGCTGGAACGGTTACGTATTATTCGGATTACAATGATGCTAACCAATTAATTAGCGATACTGTGAACGCAACCACGAACATTTACAGCTATAACAATAACGGGGATATGATAGGCAAGACCGATGGCACGAACACCTGGGCGTGGGCATATAGCTACGAGGATATGATAGTGAGTTATTACGATTCGATTTCGGGGAATACGGGAAGTTATGTCACGGACGCGATGGGTAGGCGTATTAGCAAGACAGCTAATGGCGTGACGGAGAAGTTTATACATGATGGACATAATGTAATCGCCGATTATGATGGCAGTAATACTCTATTGGCAAAATACGTAACGCCTGGGTTGGATAATAATTTATTGGTTATTACAGGGGGGAATACTTACTACTATATGCATGATGGTTTAGGGTCAGTTGTAAATCTCGTGTCATCTGTGCAATCTGTGGCTAACAGTTACGATTACAATGCATTTGGTGAAATGCTCGCCTCAACCGAAACGGTGATTAATAGGTATAAGTATACGGGCAGGGAATTGGATTCAGAAACAGGGACATATCATTACCGTCCACGGCAATATCACCAGATGCTGGGGCGGTTTAATCGGAGAGACCCGATAGGGTATGATGATGGAATCAACATTTATACTTATGTCCACAATAATCCGGTAAACCACAGAGATCCATTAGGATTAGGTGGTGGTAATGTTGTTAGCGGGACAGGAGACCAAGAAAAGCCTACTGGAACAGATGAAAAGCTTAATTGTTGCGAGGGATGCAAAATGGAAGGGACTGTCTTGATAGAACCAGTTAGAACTGATGGGTATAAAATCATAGTAAAAATGAGTCAAACGCCGGTTTTCGAGTCAAAATATGTTTCTGGCTATAAAGGGGACAAAAGGGGGAACGAGTGTTGTAAATGGAGTATCAAGTGGTGGGATTGCTACAGTAAAGCGCCATCAGAAAAAGCAGAAGAATATAAAGAACACACATTCAATATAAACCCTCTTTATTCTAGCCCTACTATTGCTGATCCGCGTAGACATACAGTGTTTCGTGAGCCCAATAGTTCACCAGATCCTGTAAATATAGAGACTACAAAAGGGTCCTGGGTTTGTTCTAATAAGAGAGGAAAATGGACGTGTTATAATAATAGGCCCAAGAGTAATGCATTATTGTATTACCCCATTGAGTATGGATTTGGGAGGACGCCGTATAACACGCCCGTGATTGGTACATTGACAGGCTGGCAATACTCTTTCGGAAATCCTCCCGGAGTGGGAAATGAATTAACAGGACAAGAGAAAAACACAACATTATCAGATGAAGGAATACAATGAGGAGGTATATATGGAAGAAGGTAAGAAAAAGGCGCAAGTACCCATGCACGTAAAAAGACCGATTGTTCTGGTGGCTGTTGTCGTATTCGCTTTTTTGATAATAGCCGTTCTTTTTAGATACAAAGGGATGCGTAACAATGAATCAAGGGCAATAAATTATTTAAAAAACTTTAAGTTTCTAGAGATAGAATGGCATCAGGAAGATTATGACGGGAACGGTAAGCATGAATACTGGACATACGATATCTCCTGTCTGGTAAGGATTCCAAATCGGGATGGTAAAATTTGGCATCCTCTGGCTGCGGCGGATGGCGCCCCGGCGGAACGGAATGACGCTTTCGATAAAGACTGGTGGCAAGGGAGTTCTCGTGATGGTTGGATTGGTTACTTTTACCGTGCCATGCTAAAAGACGAAACCGGTACGCCTTATAACCAGAACGAATTTAAAGGCATCAAGGCACTGAATGAATTTAAATTCGGTATCGTTGCCTACCCATCAGAATACAACTCAACCGGTCGGTTGACCTTTATCATAAATGAAAAGGGGGTTATTTACTACAAGAATACCAAGGGCGAACCGGTGCTGGAATGGCCTGCTGAAAACCCGCAAACCGCTGGTTGGCAACTGGTGGAAGAAATTGAATAGCAACAAAAACCCAACGATGGGACGAAAGATAAATCAACCGACACTAAACAAGATAAGTAGTTCGAACATATCCCGCAAGGGATAGAAAGGAGATACCTGTATGTTGGACAACCTGATTTCGGTCTCGTTTACTCCGGCCGAGTTAGCCGATATGGATACGGCTTTGACCTATTTTATTCCCGCCTGACAAGGGTGGCGGGCAGGCGTTATGGTCAGCTTTTGGTAGTTTAATCTTGAACTTAATCCCAAAAACTCCATTTTATTCGTTCCCAATAACTCAATATATTGCGTTTGGCAGTCTAAGGCAGTGCATACTATATCTATAATACTAAGGACTTAGGCCCTAAATCCAATAAAGGCATGTTTGATTTTCGGCAGGTGGTAGGGGGGTACGGTAGGGTCCAATACCCCCTTTGTAACAATCTAATACCCCGAAGCAAATATCCTAATGGGTTTAACAGAGTAAATCCAATGGGGGGTAGGGTAGGGGGTAACGGTCTAAAAGACTGGGAATAATACCCGAAAGTAAGTATCCTAATCCCCCAAAGCAAATAAACTAATACTCTGAAGCAAACATCCTAATGGTCTTGACATGCCGAAACCAATAGGGGGTAGGGTAGGGGGTAATAGGGTGAAAGATTAGAAATAAGGGGTACGGAAAAATAAAATACTGTGCTATTGATAAACCCATTTAGAACGCCGTGATATTAACTAATATGAGATACCTATTTATCTATCTGCAATATAATAATGCCGG